>CAMWSV010000026.1 GCA_947177015.1 uncultured Porphyromonadaceae bacterium | reverse complement strand
GGGTGGTGGCATCGTCGCGCCCTTCGTTGTGGAGGTCGGTGGAGATATCGAGTATTTCCAGATTGTTGAGTTCCACAAGGCGCCGGGTATACTCGAAGAGGAAAGGGGAATCAGTCTTCAGATTGATGATGCCATCGGGCTTCATGATATTGCTGTAGGCGGTGAGCAGACGTGTAGAGGTGAGACGCTTATTGACCTTCTTCATCTGCGGGTCGGGGAAAGTGATCCATATTTCATCGACTTCGCCGGGAGCGAAGAAACTTTCGATGAGTTGAATCTCGGTGCGCAGGAAAGCGGCGTTGGGGAGATCGCGTTCGAGCGCCATCTTGGCGCCGGTGTACATCCTGGCGCCCTTAATGTCGATGCCGATGTAAAGTTTATCGGGATTTGCTTCGGCGAGGCCTACGGTGTATTCCCCCTTGCCGCAACCCAATTCGAGCACGATCGGAGATTCGGCTTTGAAGAAATCGCGATGCCAGTTTCCCTTGAGAGGGAACCCTCCGGCGAGGAGCGTATCGCGCGGACACTCCACGACGTTGCGCATCGTAGCCATCTCCGCAAATTTTTTCAATTTATTCTTTCCCATGAGTTGTCAAAACATATACAATGAAGTTCAAGACACTTCAAATTGCAAATTTACTGAAAAATCCATAAAAATGCAATTCAAGACCCGATTTCACCAATAAGACGCCCCGGTCAATTACATTTTTTGTTAAATAGGGTCCAAGAGCCGAGGGCAGAGGTAATAAAAAAAGAAAAATGAGCCGGAAGGCTCATTTTCGATAAATCTTTGCAGGGATGCTCAGAGAATCACTTTCACGCCCTTGAAATCGGTAGCGGTGCGCACGCTGACAATCGCCACCCCTCCGGGGAGCGCCCCGATACTTACGGAGGCTTCGGTGTCTCCCTCGGGGAGAGCAAGCAGGAGATTTCCGGAAGCATCGTAGAGGGCTGCGGCTGTGATTGCTGAGGGAGCCGAGATGCGCAGCATGCCCCGGGAGATGCTAACTTCGATACCACTCCCGGCGGCGTCGGCGGAAATTTCGGGCACGGCGGAGATGTCGGTGTATATCCGGAAGCGTCCCCATACGGGATGATCGCCCCAGAGTTGTTCCAAATCGTCAGCCACTTTGAGCCAGATATCACCGCACTCGCGTCCCTCGAAAGCATTGTCAGAAACTTCCGGGATTTTATCGCCGAGAGCGGAGGCATCAATGTCGTTAAGATGATACATTGATTTGAAAGCCTTGTCATCTATCATGCTTACCCCCGGACCCAATACCACTTTCGCCGAGTGAGAGTGAGCCATGGCGTATTTCCCTACCGAAGATGCATCGGCAAGGAGGGTGGAAGTGTCGAGATTGCCGCAATTGGCTGCGAAAAGAGCCGGGATTGACTGCGGACTGCAGTTTACGGATGCCAGAGAGGTGCAGTTCATAAGCGCGCCTTCCGGAAAAATAATATCGGACGGGGCATTGAGGATAAGCAACTGATTCATATCGGCGAGTGCGAAGGGTTGCATCTCGACGCCGGCGGGGAGGTCGAGACGTTCTATGCCGGAGCGTGCGAAGGCGCGGCTGCCGATAGAATCGATATTGAGGATAGAGAGGGAATGGAGGGCTGAATCGCCGGCAAAACTCTCGGCAGGGAGAGAACGCACCTTCGAGGCTTCGAGATTGATGCTTTCCAGAGCGGGACACGAGGCAAATGCTGCGCGTCCGATTGAGAGCAGGGTCTTGGGGAGGGTAATCTTCTTCAGATTCCGGCAGCCGTAGAAGGTGTAATCCCCGATTGCGGTGACACCCTCCGGCACCGAAACTTCTGCGAGGGCAGAGCCGGAGAATGAGCCTGCCTCAACGGCAGTAAGCGACGCCGGAAGAATCACTTTGGAAAACGGCGCATCAAAAAAGATATAAGCCGGGAGGTGATTGGCGCTGAAGACTGTGCGGCCGTTGAGGAGCGGATTATCAGTCTCGATGGCAGTGATGGAGAGACTGCCGAGGTCAAGGATATTTACGCCGGAGAGATCTCTCAGCAAGGCGAGGTCGCGGGCATCCGCCTCACCTTTGAGCACGAGGGTGGCATCAGGTTTATTTTTAGCCAGAAGGGATGCCAACTCTCCCGGCTTCACCGTGATGGTGGTAGCCGAAACAGCCAGCCACAGGCTGAAAAATATGGATATAAGAAAGAATTTCTTCATTGCAGGATTAGTTGATCGTATTGAATCGAAAGCGCCGGCGGAATCCGGGCACATACGTCCGGAATCCTTAGGAGGAGGAATATATGGCGGCAGGGGGATAAATCAGTTCATCACCAGGATTTTAGCCACGTTGGATTCACCGCTGCCGGAGGCGGGGGAGATGAGCACGTAGTAGACACCGGTGTGGACGCGGTTGTGGTGGAGGTTGAGCACATCCCACTGGATTGCACCCGCCTCGGCGCGGCCGAGTTCGCGAACGAGATTGCCCGCGGCGTCAACGATCTTGACAAACGAATTATCGGGCAGCCCATCGATAGTGACCCATCCGTGATAATCGGGATGTACGGGATTGGGGTAAGCGCGCACCTGCTCATCGGCTCCGGCTGAATCGGCGGTGCCGTTGATGAAGAGTTCGGCGAGCCCTTTATCGGTAGAGACCATCATGGAGCGGGAGTCGGGATTATAGCAGATGTTGTAGAGATAATCGGAAGGGATTTCGGAATTTTCAGTGGTGATTTCATCCATCACCTCCTTGCCATCGGCAGAAGTGACCACAATTCCGGCGCCGGCAGTGGCAAACCATTTACGGCCCTGCGCATCGGGGGTAATAGCGTTGACGCCCACGCCGTTAAGCAGATAGTCTGCCTGCGAAGTGCCGTCCTGGCGCGATACCTTGATGCGGTTGATGGTTTGCTGCCCCTTCATTATGCTGCGGGGCTGGATATAATAGATGCCGGAAGAGGTTCCGAACCATAGATTTCCGGTGGCGGGATCCTCGTAAACGCAGTTTACGCCGTAGAGCGACACATCGCCGCCGTCCTGGTCCCTGAAACTTGTGATGACGCTCTTCTTATCATCGGAAGTGTTGTCGGGAGTCTGGTTAGTGTCATAAATCATGATGCGATTCTGCGTGAGATACGCCATGAGTCCCTTATTGACCGTGGAGTTGAGGGGAGTGAAGACGGCAAACTGATCGGCGGGTACATCCTTGATGATTAGTTCGCGCCAGGGGCGTGCGGAAGCGGCGCCGGTAGACGCCTTGCGGTCAGCCTCGGTGAGATAGCGCAATTCCACATTGGCGGTGTTATCGTAATTGTAGAAACACGTCCAGAGGGTGCGGTTATTATCGAATACCGGAGCGGAATACTGGCATATACGTCCCCACGCCATCACCGGAGCGGACTCCACATATCCCGGGAGAGAAGAAGTGGGGTCGTTGGCGAAGGAATAATGCAGTATATCCTGCGGGTCTTCGAGGTTAAGGCGCGTGATGCCGGAGAAGTTAGAGCCGCTCCAAACGTACTTGCTGTCGGAGGGTTCAATAGCGATGCCGAGCGGGCCATATCCCGTCTCGGTCTGAAGGGGGTTGGTGTATGCCGGCGCCATCGGAGTCCAGATGCCATTCTTGAGGGCACTGAGCAGGATGGGTTCGTTAAAGGCGTTGAGGTTGGTGCCGGTAAAGACGCGTTCCACGCCGTGGGAATTGACCAGCATACCGTATTCGGGATGATACGCCATGCCACGGCTAAGGAAAGCGTTGGGAGCGTTGGGGCGCATCCAGTCGCGGGTGAGGGTGTAGCCGTCGGCGGTCTCTTTATGACTGCGCAGCCCGAGACGCGGCACGGCAGTGAAGAACTCCTTGAAATCCCACGAGCCGGTGATGAAATAACCTGCATCGGAATCTGCCGCGGGGCGCATCTGGGAATGTACATAATCGCGGTCGCCATCGTAGAGCACGGCGGTGCCCCAGATCACGAGCATCAGACCGTTTTTAGTCGGACTGAGAAATACCGGGCCATCGAAGCGATGGTCGCCCAAAACATTGAATCCCTCATCTTCGGGGAGAGCCTCAAGATATTTCACGTAATTCACGCCCCCCTCGGGAGAATTTATCACCATTTTCCGGTCGGAGACGGGTTTCATCCACGCTACGCCGGGGTAATCCTCAAGTACGGTATAGTCGGAGAGGGTGGCGCGGCGGTCAGCGGCGGGTGCGGAATATGTCTTGGTGCCGGTAGAGAGATATACCTTATCGAGGAGTCGCACGGCAGAATTGAGATGCACTCCGTAATTGCGGGAGTCTTCTACCTCATACTTCTCATCGTTGAGGATTACGTAGCCGAAATCCGTGGCGAGCCAGATGCCGTTGTTGGCGAAATCGAAAGAGATGCTATTGACATTTTTCGAGCCGGGGATGTCGGCATACCGGAGCGCCGGGATGTTGACCACGTTGCCGTTGTCATAAAGCAGGTCGATATCGTAGTTATCGTAAAGAATCACGAGATAATTCTTCTTGAAATTATACTCAAGACTGCGGATTGCGGATCCGCTCAGCGACGAAGTCCTGAGAGCGGGAACGATTTCATCGCCCTCCTTATCGTAGTAAAAGAGGGTCATATCGGGCGATGCCTTCACGGTGATCACAGGGTCATAGATCTGATTGTACCCGGCGAAGTAAGTGCGGGTGGGGGTGTCGATAACCTTGAGGGTGGAATTATCGAAAGTGGGGTGCTTTACCCACTGTCCGGTTATGGCGCTTCGGATCGGAAGAGCCAAGAGCAATAGCGCGAGTGTGATTATAATTTTGTGATGTTTCATTCAGTATGTGGTTGATGTTATTTCCGGATAAATCGGGAGAGGGGGGATTCTTGAATAATAGGGATTAATCGTGGGCGGTCAGTCCCGGAGGAGATGATCGATCAGTTGCCTGGTGGCTCTGCCGCGATGAGAGATGCTGTTTTTTGCATCGGGAGTCATTGAGGCGAAAGAGATGCCGGATTCGTCGGCAATGAAGATGGGATCGTAGCCGAAACCGGAGTTTCCGTCGCGTTCGAGAGCGATTTTGCCCGCCACTTCGCCGCGAAACTGCCTGATGGTGTCGGCTTCAATGAGGGTGATGACAGTGACGAAGCGCGCTTTGCGGTCGGCGATACCCTCCATCTCCTTGAGGAGCAGATTCATATTATCATCGGGCGAACATTCCGGACCGGCATATCGCGCCGACATCACTCCCGGTCTGCCGTCGAGGGCATCGACGAGCAATCCGGTGTCGTCGGCAAAGCAATCCTTGCCGTAGCGGTCCTTGACCCAGCGGGCTTTGATCAGAGAATTACCTTCGAGGGTGTCGGCAGTCTCGGGTATGTCATCGTGGCATCCGATATCGTCAAGCGATAGGATGCGGATGGCATCTCCGGCGATGCGGCGTATCTCTTCAAGTTTATGCGGATTATTGGTGGCAAATACCAGTTCTCTCTTCGATGCACTCATAGTAAATCAGTAAGCGGGCACCATATCGCACACACGGCGGAAAGAACCGCGCCGTGAGGCGCCGGGTGTCGGATGTTAAAAATATCCGGGATTTTACCGAAAATTGCGGACGTATGCGGCAAATTTCGGTAAAATCACCGGTAAAACAGATTTATTCAGTTATATAACGTATAATCACGGCGTTATATTGCGTGTTTGTGCGCGGGGATTATTTCACCACCACGTTGACGATTTTGCCGGGCACGACGATGACCTTCTTCACCTCCTTGCCATCGAGCCATTTAGCGGCTGCGGGGTCGGCGAGAGCGATTGCTTCGACTTCGGCGGGGGCGGTGGCGGCGGGCACTTCGATAGTGAAGCGTGCCTTGCCGTTGAAACTTACGGGATACTTCACGGAATCATCCTTGATTGCATCTTCGTCATATTCGGGCCAGGGGGCATCCACAACGCTCCCTTCGAGACCCATCTGATGGTGGAACTCCTCGGCGAGGTGGGGGGCGAAAGGTGCGATAAGGGTGGTGAGGATACGCATGGCCTCGGCGTTGGTGGATTTAAGCGCGGTGAGATCGTTGACGGCGATCATGAAGGCTGCCACGGAGGTATTGAACGAGAAGTTCTGAATGTCTTGAGTGATTTTCTTGATCAACTTATGCACCACCTTCTTCTCCTCTTTCGACATCGGAGTGTCCTTGGCTTCGAGATCAGCCTTGGAGAAGAGAGCCACCAACTTGCGGAGGAAACGGTTGACGCCGTCGATGCCGTTGGTGTCCCACGGTTTGGACTGCTCGATGGGCCCGAGGAACATTTCGTAAAGACGGAGCGTATCGGCACCGTAACGCTCTACGATATCATCGGGATTGACTACGTTGAACATAGACTTCGACATCTTCTCGACGGCATATCCGCAGTGGTATTTGCCATCCTCCTCAAGGATAAACTCGGCGTCGGCAAAATCGGGACGCCAGCGGCGGAAAGCATCGCAATCGAGAATATCGTTGCTGACCATGCTGATATCCACGCGGATGGGAGCCACTTCGTAATTATTCTTAAGGCCGTGAGATACGAAAGTATTGGTGTCCTTGATGCGGTATACGAAACTGCTTCTGCCCTGTATCATGCCCTGATTGACGAGTTTTCTGAAGGGCTCCTTCTTCACTACCTTGCCCAGGTCATAGAGGAACTTATTCCAGAAACGCGAATAGATGAGGTGGCCTGTGGCGTGCTCGGCGCCTCCGACATAGAGGTCTACATCCTGCCAGTATTCATCAGCCTCCTTGCTCACGAGGGCATCGTGATTGTGGGGATCCATATATCGGAGGTAATAAGCCGACGAGCCGGCGAAGCCCGGCATAGTGCAGAGTTCGATGGGGTAGCCTTCGGGAGTGACCCAATTCTTGGCGCGCCCGAGCGGGGGCTGACCGTCGGAAGTGGGGAGATAACTGTCTACTTCCGGGAGGAGGAGCGGGAGTTGCTTCTCATCCATGAGGTAGGGGATACCATCCTTATAGTATACGGGGAAGGGTTCACCCCAATAGCGCTGACGCGAGAATATGGCATCGCGGAGGCGGTAGTTGGTCTTGACCTTGCCGAGACCCTTCTCTTCGATAAACTGCTTTGTCTTGGCGATAGCCTCCTTCACGGTGAGCCCGTTGAGGTTGAGTTCGGGACCCTCAGAATTCATCATGATGCCCTCCTTGGCGTCGAAACTCTCTTCGCTCACGTCGGCACCCTCGATGAGGGGAATCACCGGGAGATTGAAATGGCGGGCGAAGGCGTAGTCGCGCGAGTCGTGGGCGGGCACAGCCATGATGGCCCCGGTGCCGTAGCCGGCGAGTACATAATCACTGATCCAGATGGGTATCTCCTTGCCGGTGAGCGGATTGATGGCATACGAGCCGGTGAAGACGCCGCTGACGCGCTTGTCGATCTGGCGTTCGCGTTCGGTCTTATGTTTCACTTCCTCAAGATAAGCCTTCACAGCCTCGCTCTGTTCGGGAGTGGTGAGCAGACCTACATATTCAGACTCCGGAGCGAGCACCATGAAGGTGACGCCGAAGATGGTGTCGGCGCGAGTGGTGAAGATTTCGAGTTGAATATCACTATCCTTGACGGGGAAACGCATCTCGGCGCCCTCGGAGCGACCGATCCAGTTGCGCTGAGTCTCCTTGAGGGAATCGCTCCATTCGAGATCTTCGAGGTCGGCGAGCAGTCGGGGAGCGTAGGCTGAAACGCGGAGACACCACTGATTCATCACCCTCTGCTCTACGGGGTGACCGCCGCGAACGCTGACCCCTTCCGACACCTCATCGTTGGCGAGCACGGTGCCGAGAGCCGGACACCAGTTCACCATCGATTCCCCCTGATAAGCGATGCGGTAGTTCATGAGGATTTCGCGGCGCTTGCGCTCATCCCAGGAATTCCATTCCCCGGCGGTGAAAGAGAGATCCTTGCCGCAGGCGGCATTGATGCCCTCGGAGCCATGTTTGGCAAAACTCTCCTCAAGGCGCTCGATGGGGAGAGCCTTATCGGCATCGCGGTCATAGTAGTGATTAAACATCTGCATGAAAGCCCATTGCGTCCATTTGTAATATTCCGGATCGCAGGTGCGCACCTCGCGGCTCCAATCGAAAGAGAATCCGATTTTATCGAGTTGGTTGCGATAGCGGGCGATATTCTCGTTGGTGGTCTTTTCGGGGTGCTGTCCGGTCTGTATGGCGTACTGTTCGGCGGGGAGGCCGTAGGCATCGTAACCCATGGGATGGAGCACATTGAAGCCCTGCTGGCGCTTGAAACGTGAATAGATGTCGCTGGCGATATAGCCGAGCGGATGACCTACGTGCAGACCGGCTCCGGAGGGGTAGGGGAACATGTCGAGGACGTAGAATTTCTTTTTTGAGGAGTCAGTGCGGGTACGATAGATGTCGTTTTCGCGCCAGTAATTCTGCCAGCGGGATTCAATTTCTTTATGATTATACTCCATAGTGAAAGATAATGTATGGGTTGTGTGATTAAACTGAATTGGGCGGGGAGAGATAAGAAAAAGTGTGCAGAGGAAAGAATGTGTATGATTATTCAACTTGCAAAGATACTGAAAATCCTTAAATTGCGCAATAAGCGTATCGGGAAATTGCAGAATAAGAATAAAAGTGTTATTTTTGTGGACTGATTTACAGGCTCAGGCGCGAGGCGCAATCAGGCGTGAGGCGCCGAATGGTAAGAAACTTAAATTTAAAGATATGAGAATCAGAAAATTTGCAGCCGGAGTGCTGTTCGGTTCCATGATGCTCACTGCCGGCATGGCAGAAGCGGCATCGATAGCCAAGCCGGCTGCCCCGGATTGGATCGAGAATGCAGTGATTTATGAGGCAAACCTGCGACAGGGCACTCAGGAGCGCAACCTTAAGGGTCTGCAGCGCCGTCTGCCGCGTCTGAAAGATTTGGGCGTCGACATAGTGTGGCTCATGCCTATCCACCCCATCAGCGAGGTTAACCGTAAGGGTACGCTCGGGTCGTATTACGCCGTGCAGGATTACAAGGCTGTGAATCCTGAATTCGGCACGATGGAAGACCTGAAGGAATTCGTGCGCACCGCCCACTCGTTGGGGATGAAGGTGATCCTTGACGAAGTGTGCAACCACACCGGCTGCGACAACGCCTGGGTGAGCGAACATCCCGAATATTATGCCAAGGATAAGGACGGCAAGATGTACGGGCCCTTCGACTGGACGGATACCTATAAACTGGATTACTCAAATCCCGGGACTGTGGAAGCGATGAGCGATGCTCTGAAATTCTGGATCACGGAGGCTGACATCGACGGCTACCGCTGCGACGTGGCGAGCGAGGTTCCCGCCGCATTCTGGGAGAAGATAATTCCCGAACTCCAGGCTATCAAGCCCGTATTCATGCTTGCCGAATCGGCAGTGCCCGAGATGCTCAACAGTTTCAACGCCGACTATGCGTGGCCGATGAAGGATCTCTTCAACGACATCGCAGCCACACAGGGTGTAAACAGATATGCCCTCGATCACAAGCAGAACCGTGCCATGCGCCGCGCCATCGACATCGTGGACCTCATCAGCGAGCAGCAGCGTAATTATCCCTCCGGTTCCATCCACATGAACATGGTGACCAATCACGACCTCAACTCATGGGAAGGCACTGAGTTTGAGCGCTACGGCGCCGGACTGGGATGCTTTGCGGTGCTGAGTTATACGCTGCCGGGGATGCCGATGATGTATACCGGACAGGAGGTAGGATTCAACCACGCGTTTGAATTCTTCGAGACAGACAATGTGCAGCCCGACTACGAGCCCAATCAGATCACAGCCTTCTACGAGATGCTCAACTCGCTGAAGCACGAACACTCCGCTCTGAACGCTTCGGGACAGATGGATACAATGACAGTGTGGAACACTACATCGCCGGATCTTCTGGTGTTTACCCGCAGCGACGCGCAGGGGGATAAGGTGACGGTATTCGTGAATCTCTCAAGCGAAGAGACCAACGTGACCTTCACCGATCAGGCACCCGACGCCACAGACATGATCAATTACTTCACCGGGGGACCCGCTCAAATGCCCAATCATCTCGGCGCATGGGAATTTCAGGTTTGGGTGAAGGATTAATGTGTCCGGCCCAAAGAAAAGGATAAAGAGAAAATAAAGATTCAATAAATAAGGGAATGTCGACAAATACAACTGATAATTCACGCAAGGTGACCACCCGGCGCATGATCGAGATGAAGCAGCGCGGCGAGAGAATTTCGATGCTTACGGCATACGATTATTCATCAGCCAAGATTATTGATGAGGCAGGCATCGACTGTATCCTGGTAGGCGATTCGGCATCGAATGTGATGGCGGGCAACGTCACCACACTTCCGATCACACTGGATCAGATGATATATCACGCCAAATCGGTGATGAAGGGTGTGAAACGAGCCTTGGTGGTGGTGGACCTTCCGTTCGGATCATATCAGGGTAATTCGAAGGAGGCTCTGGCATCGGCAATCCGCATCATGAAGGAGAGTCATGCCGAGGCTGTGAAGATCGAAGGGGGCTCGGAGATACGTGAATCCATCGAGCGCATCCTTTCAGCCGGAATCCCGGTGATGGGGCATTTGGGACTGACTCCGCAGAGCATCAATAAATTCGGCACGTATGCAGTGCGTGCGCGCGAAGAGGGTGAGGCGGAGAAACTCATTCAGGATGCCAAGATGCTTGAGGAAATCGGATGCTTCGCGATGGTGATCGAGAAGGTGCCTGCCGAATTGGCTGCCCGCGTGGCAAGGGAGGTTTCGATTCCGATTATCGGTATCGGCGCCGGGGGCGGTGTCGACGGGCAGGTGCTCGTGATGCACGATATGCTCGGTATCAACCGCGGATTCTCACCGCGCTTCCTGCGCAGATATGCCGATGTGGCAGGGGTGATGACTGATGCCGTGGGCAGATATATCGAGGATGTGAAATCGGGTGATTTTCCCTCGGAGGCTGAGTCCTATTAAGAGTCTGATTCCCCCTCGCAACGGCAGTCTGAATCCGGGACTGCGATAAATAACCTTTAGCGATAAATAATATAATTTATAGCGATAAATAAAAAATCCGGCTGTAACTCATATCGGAGAGTTACAGCCGGATTCCTTTATGAATAATATATATGTATGATTATATATATATTATGAATTTCAATGCCTGCGCGGAGCAGGCGGGAGCAGACGTCACATCGTGGCGTAGGTGGTGATGGAGGTGAGAATGCGGTATAGCCCGAAGATGCTGTCGGTAGGGATATTGATGGGCGGGTACTGGGGATTGTAACTGCGCGCCTCAATATCGAGCGGATGCTTCGGACCGGGATATACGTTCTTGACCAATACGCCGTTTTCGGTGTCGATCACCATGGCGTTGCCCCAGGGGATGAATGCTTTGTCGTTGATGCGCTTGATGAAGATTGTGGAGCCGTTGTGAAACACGGGTTCCATGCTGTCGCCCGAGATACGGATTGCGAAATCGACCCCCTTGACCGGAGCCACAATCTTCTCGCACTGAGCCAGGACGTAGCCCTCAGACCAGGACTGGAGATTGCCGGCAAATGCAGCCACGGGGAGCAGGGGCACGAGATATTCTTCCGGAGCCGAATCCTCACTATCTTCATCAATGAGCATCTCCCCCTCGCCATAGAGAAGCCATGAAGTGTTGAGGTCTGGAAAGAGTTGACGCATCTTGTACACTTTCTCATCCGATAGCGAACGGCGCATCGCGCCGATATAAGCGCCCGACACACCCATCATTTTGCTGAATTCCGATTGAGTAATCCTCTTGTATTTCAGATATTGCAGTAGCCTGTCTTTAACTTCCGATGCCATAATTGTAGGGATTTATGAGTTTATGATTAAAGGGGGATATCGCAAGGAATAAATGCGATGGAATAATCAATATTTATAAAATTGCAATAAAAATTAAATAATAATTTAGCGCCACTAAATTAATGCTAAATTTTTAAATTGCAAAATTATGAGTGAATTTTTAACAATCGGACTGTCAAAAAAGGTGATTTTTGATAAAATCGGTCTCTTCACCTCCTATTTAGCGGGAAAGAGGAGCGATGATTATGCGGCGTTCGACCGCGTGGCGACCTTCGACACTGATATCCCGGTTCTTGACTACGCATCGGATGATGCGGCGGCGTTTCTGGCGGCTGAGTTGGGTGAAATGGTGAATGATTTTAAGATTGAGGGGGATGTGATCAGATATATCATGAGGAATCCTCTGCCGGAGGGTTCGCCGAATACCGATCTGCTGTTCAGATTGACGGAATCCTACATAGTGGCGGAGACGATAATCCGCTGGCTTAGAATCGTGGGGTATGAATTCGGGGAGGGTGCGCGGCAGGCACTGACGAGTGCGGCGGAGGTAGCGGCAACGAAGTTGAAGTTGCTTCGCAGGGCACTGACTGCGCCGTCGGAGGCGCCGGCGGAATCCGGACCTCGCATTATGAAGGCGCGCAGCCGACGCTTACCTCCGATCTGAGCATCCGGATAGTACCTCCTGAGCATCAGGGTGGAATTTCAGATTTGCGCACCCGTCACCGCGGAAAGCCCTCACTGGGCTTTCCGGAGGTAATATGGCAGATGCAGGGGGAGTTAGCGGCTCCCGATGGCGCCGATGCGGTAGGCGTAGAGGAGTTGGCGGAGTTCGTCGATCTGTTCCTGAAGTTCGCGTCCCTTGTCGGTGTCGCGGACACGCATACGATGGTCGCTCATCTCCACGAGTTGGGTGGTGGAGACGATGTCGGTGCCGCGGCGGATGGCATCATCTACCGATTCGAAGGGCTGATGCTGCACCAATACGAGGCCTTGGGAGTGATACACCAAGGTGTAGCCGGCGATACCGGTTGTGTTGTGGTAGGCTTTGGAGAATCCTCCGTCGATCACCATCAGTTTACCATTGCCCTTGATTGGACTCTCCCCCTTTGAGGCTTTGACGGGCACGTGGCCGTTGATGATGTGCCGGTGGGAGCCGGTGACTCCGAATTCATCGAGAATCATGTCGCAGACGGCTTCGTTGTCGCGCATGTGATAGTAATTTCCTTTCTCCTCATGATGGGTGGATTTGTCGGCAATGAAGTAGCGTTCGAAGGTGGTCATTGCAGACTTGTCGAAGAGGGGCGAGTCGGGTCCGCACCATACATACCAGTAGTAATCGCGGGCGTAATTGCGTTTCTCCTCATCCACATCGGGATCGAAGGCGAGACGCATCAGCCTGCCGAGGCCTTTGAGGAGTTGTTGCCCTTTGAGCGGCTGCCCCATCAGGTTGATACTCTTCAGCGAACCATCTTCGTTGAGGGGGACTGAGGCGTGAAACATCAGGTTGGAGTTGGTGATCTTATATATGCAGCCGTGTTCGAAGAAGATGTTGATGTGGCGTTGCAGGCGGTCGCTTATTACAAACGAGCGGTGCAATTTGGAGAGCAACTCCTCTTCACCCTCGGTGAGTCGGAACGGATCGGAGGGGTCGATGGTGGGGAAATTGCTGTCGAGCATCGGGTATTCCTTGCCGTTGATGGTGACGGTGGAGAAATCGGGCGACATGGCGGCGAGCAATTTGCGATTCTCCATATTCCATTCGGGGTGCTTGCTGATAAGAGCGCCTTCGAGTTTGAACTGAATCACGGAGATGGCTTTGTGCATCTGGGCAATGAGCGAAAGACTCTTGACGTTGTCGCCGGCACTGTCGGGGGCGAATTTGGGAGCGAAGACGGTGCAGGGATCATCGCCGTATACATCCATGGCGAAAGTGGCGAGCGGGAGGAGGTTGATGCCGTAGCCCTCTTCGATGGTGACGGTGTCGGCATATCGGAGGGCGATGCGGAGGGTATTGGCAATGCAGGCGTCGTTGCCGGCTGCGGCACCCATCCATAGAGCATCGTGATTTCCCCACTGGATGTCGAAGTCGCTGTATCCGGAGAGGGTGTCCATGATGAGGTGAGCGCCCGGTCCGCGGTCGTAGATATCGCCCAAGATGTGCAGGCGGTCGATACTGAGGGTCTGGATCACATTGCAGATGGCTGAGATGAAATCGCGGGCCTGACCGATCGAGATTATAGTCTCGACGATGCGCGCGTAGTAAGCCTGTTTGCTTTCGCCCGAAGGGGTCTCATGCAGTAATTCCTCGATAATATAGGAGTATTCTTTCGGGAGCGCCTTACGCACTTTCGAGCGGGTATATTTTGAGGACACAGATTGGAGCACACTCACCAGGCGGTGAAGTGTAATCTTATAGAAGTTTTCAGTGTCGGGTTCCTCTTCGGCAATGATTTTGAGTTTCTGTTCGGGATAGTAGATGAGCGAACAGAGTTGGGCGATGTCGTTGGCACTGAGAGTGGAGCCGAACAATTCCTGCACCTTTCGCTTGATATTGCCCGATGCGTTCTTGATGATATGCCGGAAGGCATCCACTTCGCCATGCAGGTCTGCCACGAAATGCTCCGTGCCCTTCGGGAGGTTAAGAATGGCCTCAAGATTGATGATCTCGGTGCCGGCGGCGGATGCCCCTCCGAATTTCTGATGCAGCAGTTCGAGCACACGGCGGTTGGCTTCCACTCCGGCGGGAGTGAGTTGGATAGGACTCTTTTTCTGTTTCATGGCGTTGACAAGGTTAAAATGTAGATAAGGTTAGTGATGTAAGTAAGTTTTTAAAATTCAAAAATTACCATTCGCAAAAAAATCAAAAATGATTTTTTCGCTAATTTTCAAAACTTAACTTACTTATGCAAAAATTATGTCAGGTGTTGCATCGGCAAATATAGTGAATATTCGCGAGTCTGCAAAAATCTTTCGTGAATCCTTTGCAGATTGCTTCTTAAAAGGGGTCTGACAGGGGTTGGCTCGGAGAATCTCTTCAAAAAAATCAAAATCGGATTATACCGGCTTTGGATTCCGGTATAATCCGATTTATGATTTTGATTTATGATTTTGATAATTATAGGGCGAGTTTATTTTTACTCGGGTTTTTAATGTTGATTCCCGGTTATTATTTACTCCGGGAGTTTTGTAAAACTACGCCGGGCGACGGATCAGAATGAGAGTTGGAGCATGGCCTGAAGGCGGTTGGTATGAGCCTGGGTGCCATCGTTGTTGACGCGGCGACCGTAGATGTATTCGATGCCTGTGGTGAGGATCGGGTTGATGTTCCAGAACACATTGCCTACTACGTATTGCGCATATTTGTAGTCGCCGGCATAGTCGGAATTACCCACGGCAGGGCTCCATGGCTCGGCGTAGTTGCGCACGTGAGAGTAGGTGGCGGAGCAGTAAACAGCCGGAGAGAAGTTATATTGCAGGCCTCCGAATGCGCCCCATGTCTTGGTTGCTTTCAGAGCCTGTTGGTCGCCGCGCGGAGTGAGGTCGAGATTGTTGCCTGTGAGATCCTGGATGCAGGATGCGATTCCGTGGCCGTAGACGCCGGTCCAGTAGCCGCGGAGATTCGGAAGAATCTCTGCCGTGCCGCTGAGCGATACACCCCAGCCTACTACATCGACGTTCTTGTCGGCAGGAGTGTTGTGATAGGTGAGGTTGCGCAGTATTGCTGATGCGCGTACCCAGTCTTGCCCCTTGTTCCAGCCGTATTTGATAGCCACGGGGATATCGGGCACACCCTGAGTTACGGCACGGGTATAGTTATTGGGAGTGATTGAATATTGCGGGAGTTCCAGACCTACTGATGCGCTCCACGCTTTGTTCTTGCCGAAGCGTTGGGTATATGACATCATCGGGAGGGGATAGGCTGTGGCGGCGTTCGGACCCTCGAAGTCGATTGTGGGGGGCATGGCGCCGTTGTCGGAGAATGTGGAGTAGTCATAACCGGCTTTGAGTCCGCGCCATTTCAGGTAGGCGTATTGGAGGGTGGGGGCGTAGTTGTTGAGGAAATACATCTCTACATAGCCGCCGATTTTATTTTCGCTGTTGGGGAGAGCCACGAAGTTGAGGTAGAGTGAGGATTGCTGGGCAGAGAGTTGGAATTTATTCTTGCTGCCGTCGGGGGTGGGAGCGATTTCGGATGTGATGAACTCGTTAGGATTATCGAGGGGTGCGCCCCAGTCTTCGCCGACTGTGACTTTTACCGAACCGCCGATACCGAGGTAGAATTTATCTTCCTTTCCGAAAATTGCGAAGTGCGGGACGGCGTCTTTATGGCCGTCGGGGGCATTCTCCTGCAGGGCATCGTGGGATGCTTCTTTAAGAGGTGATGAATTTTTGGGCTCCTGATGATGCGGGGGAGCTGCTGTGACGGAGGCAACGCTGATGGCGGCGATGCCGAGAGTTAGTAATTTCTTTTTCATTTTATATTGATTTTGATAATTTTGTATTGATTTTGATAATTTTGTATTGATTTTGATAATTTGCCTTTTGGGTGCGGGTCTGAACTGCGGATTCTGATTCCGGCTTCTTTCGGAATTCTTTAATTAATTCCGGCTTCCGCCGGAACCCTATAAAAAAGAAAAAGCATTGATAACTCAGAGCCGGCAAGGAGATTATTATCGGAGGGGAGAATGATATGGCTGGAGGGGAGAAT
>CAMWSV010000025.1 GCA_947177015.1 uncultured Porphyromonadaceae bacterium | reverse complement strand
CTATTGGGAAGGTATAGATGAATCCGGAATGGGCAATCTGGATTGGGAACGCTCCAATTTCCCTGACCCTGAGAAGATGCTCCGCCGATGGAAGAAAGATGGCATTCACACCATCCTGATCACCGAGCCCTATTTCACCGACAGATGCAACAACTGGACGGAACTGAAAAACCGCGGATGGCTTGCCGATGAACACGTCTCGGACAACAACAATATGAATTGGCTGCGCCCTTCGCGCGACGTCGGTCTGCTCGATTGCTCCAATCCGGAGGCTCTGGAGTGGATGTACGGTTTCTATAAGTCGCGTACAGAGGAGGGTGTCGACGGATGGTGGCTCGATCTCGGCGAACCTGAGGGCTACGACTTCGATTCGCAACATTACGGAGGCACTCCGCAGCAGGTGAAGAATGAGTTCGGACAGATATGGCTGGGGCACATCAGCGATGGCTTGAAACGTGATTTCCCGGAGATGCGCCATCTGCTCATGCCGCGTGCCGGCACATCAGGTATGCAGCGTCATTCGGCATATCCCTGGACCGGGGATATAGCCCGCTCGTGGGAGGGTCTGCAGGTGCAGATTCCGTCGCTTACCAATATGGCGATGTCGGGCGTATCAAATATCGGCAGCGATATCGGAGGATTCATTGCCAACGGCTATACTAATCCCCAACTTTATCTGCGCTGGGTGCAGTTTGGTGCTTTCAGTCCGATGCTCCGCACCCATAGTCAGACTTATCCCGAACCTTACAACAGCGTTTACGATGGAGTACGCGACAACGTGCGTAAAGCCATCAACCTGCGCTATCGTATGCTCCCCTATCTCTATACCCTCTCTTATCAGAACGCGATTCTCGGCTTGCCGATGGCTCGCCCTGCCGGCGCTTACGATCAGGTGAAGTCTACGCTCGCGGATAATTATGACTCGTATCTATGGGGCAGGAATGTGTTTGTGGCTCCTATAGTCACACCCGCTGATTCACGCTCCATCACTTTTCCGGAAGGGACATGGCTGGATATGAGTGATGTGCTCGACGGCAATCCGCAGCCTGCAACCTTCTCCGGCGGTTCGCGGGTCACGTATTCCGCACCTTCCGACCGCATCCCCTTCTTCCTGCGTCGGGGTGCCTTCCTCCCGATGTTTGCCGCGGAGTCCGGATTCATGAGCACTGAGGATCTTTCATACAGCGACCTGAATGTATATCATTATCTCACCGATGCCGAGGGAGTGCATGAAGGGGTAATGTATATCGACGACCGTAAAGACCCTGCGGCCGCCGCGGATGGCAATTACGAACTCGTACATTTCTCGGAGTACGCATATACTGCCGGACGAGAAGCCGGCCACACAATCGAAATCACTCAGGAAATTCCTGAAGGTTCAACTTTTGAAGCGCAAGATCGCACCTATCATCTGCACGTGTTCGGATGCGGATCGCAGACAGGACGCAGCATCTATATGCGTCTCACTCCCGGCGGAGCCCTCTCGCCGATGGCTATCTCCGATTTCGGGCGTGATGACGTGAATGGGGAGCAGACTTTCGAACTTCATCTTGCACAATCACTTGAAGAGGCGCGAAACGCCGAAAGCCATGCGGTCTATTATGATTCGCAGAAGGATATGCTCTATCTTAAGGCTGACGTTCCCGCCAATCACTCTTCAAGAATCTTCTTAGGGGATATACCTACCGGCGCTGACTCCCTTGAGGTTAACTCCCACCTCGCACTCTCCTACACCGATGGCTACTTCAACTATAGCGTAGGTGAACGATATTCGGAAGCCGCTATCGATATCTTCTCAGCCGACGGCAGCCACCTCGCCACCCTCCCCATCTCCTGTGGTGACGGCGCTTTCGACTCCCACATCCACTCCCTGCCGGCACCCGCCGTAGAAGGATTCTGCATAGCCCGACTCACCGCCCGCGATACCTCCGGCTGCACCGCCACTGCCATCTGCAAATTCCTTCCGAAATAAGCAAACTTTTTTACTCTCAAAGTGTTATAACTGAAAGATACCGAAGGTGTCTTCACGATTGTATTTTTTGAAATTGGATTATCCGGTGAGTTTAATCGTGATATCCATTATTAATTGAGATACTTTTTAAATCTTGATGTTATGAAGAAAAAAGAGATGATGAAAAAACTGATGATGACGCTGATGATGGTCATCACTTTCAGTTCTGCGGCTTTTGCCGATAAATACGTGCATAATGATTCGGTGCTTCCGGTGGCTGCCAAGTCGGTGCTGAAGAAGAATTTCAAGGCTGATGTATCGCTCGTCAAGATCGACCGTACTTTGGGACATATTAACGAGTATGAGGTGATTCTCACCGATGGATCGGAAATCTCATTCGATTCCAAAGGTAACTGGAAAGACGTTGAGGTAGCAGCCAATAAGTCGGTGCCTCAGGGATTTGTGCTCCAGCCTATCCGGGATTACGTCAAGCGGAATCACGGCAATGCAAAAATTATCGGTATTGAGAAAGACAGCCGGAATATCGAGGTGACTCTATCGAATGGCATAGAGATGAAATTCTCGCACGATGGCAAGTTCGAGCGCTATGATGACTGACACTTTATAACGAATTTGATAATTAAGGATTCATACCGATTGCGTATTGAATCCTTAATTATTTCTAAACAGGATATATTTCGATACAGAATTCTTCTATCAGGGATTTACTTCTATACCGGAATTATCTCTCAACAGATGATTTCGTCACCGACGATAATTATAAACCTGAGATTATTACCGAGAGCATGGGACGCAAGGCGAAGCCGCTACAGCAACAGATCGACAAGTTGCGCGAACGCGGCATGATTATAAATGATGCGGAGAAGGCACGGCATATTCTACTCGAAGTCGGGTGGTACCGGATGAGTTTCTATTGGTTCCCCTTTGAAACCCGATACCCCGACAAGATGAATCCACACCATCAGTTCAGACGTGGCACTACATTTGAAGATGCCCTGATGCTCTACGCCTTCGATTTTAATCTCAGAAACAAACTTCTTAAGCCGCTCGAAAGAATCGAGACGGCTTTTCGTACGTTTGTGATTTATTCCGTTTCGAGTCGCTATCCGGATATTCCGGAGTGGTTTGCCGACACGAGGGTTGTTTCCCCTTCACATGCGCGGCAGTTTGAACGCGCCATATATGCGCCGATGCGCAAGATGAATCCGGAAATAATCCTTCATCACCGCCGATTTCCCAAAGACCGTTTCGCACCGGCGTGGAAAACTCTGGAGTTTGTCACGTTCGGCGCCATGTCCAATCTTTTTGATTCGATATTGTCAGAGGGAATCAAGAGCGACGTGGCACGACATTTCGGCTATCAGTCGGTAGAGGCGTTCCGCTCCGATATGGATATAATCCGCAATCTGCGCAATCTTTGTGCCCATGGCAATATCCTCTATTCATTCAAGCCCCTCACCAAACCTCAGAATTTGGCGGGAGCGATGCGGGTGGTGGAACGCTTCTTAGGCATCATCTCCCGGAGATTACTCAAAGAGTTCCACCATGACCTCAACGACATCGTAGCCACTTTCGCCACGCAACCGGGCACTGCCAAAGTGCTTCGCCACACTTCAGGCTTCACAATAATTCAATAGGGCGCACCGGCTCGGATGTATTTCTCAATCCTGTGAGATACGCCGCTCTGCCGATAATCTCTTCGGGGGTGTGATGAGCAAAAAGATATTCCAAACTGCATGATTTATCGCGCTTTGAGAGGCGCTGACCCTCTTCGTTGCGGATCAGCGGGAAGTGGGCGAATACGGGAGCGCTATACCCCAGGAGGTCATAGATATAGAGTTGCTGCGCGGTAGAAAGGAGAAGGTCTTCGCCACGCACCACTTCAGTGACTCCCATAAGAGCATCATCTACCACTACCGCCAATTGGTACGCCCATGCCCCATCTCGACGCCTTACGATAAAGTCGCCACATTCACGTGCCGGATTCACACGTTGCTCTCCGCAAATCCTATCCGTAAACGTTATTTCCTTATCCGGAACAAGCAGCCGCAATGCCGCTTGCATATCACCGGAATCTATGGGATAATCTAATCCGCTCATCATCCTCCCATCTCTCATTTCACCCCAATATTCGGGACGGCAACGCCCTGAATAGACCACTCTCCCATCGCTCTGATGCGGAGCCTGAGTGGCCATTATATCAGCACGCGTGCACGTGCACGGATAAATCAGACCCTTTCGGCGCAAAGTATCCAACGCCGCCTCATAATATTCTCCGCGCTGACTCTGCACACATCCCCGGCTCAATCCCCCTTCGTCCCATTCCAGCCCCAGACGCAGGAGGTCTTCCTCAATCTGACGCGCATATCCCGGTCGGGAGCGTTGCGGATCAAGATCCTCTATTCTGAGCAACCATTTTCCACCCTTACTTTTGGCACTGTGCCATGAGAGGAGTGCCGCACAGATATTGCCGATGTGCATTCTCCCGGTAGGGGATGGAGCGAATCTACCCTTTACGCAATCCGAGGTATACGATACCTTATACTCATGATCGTCACCCGCAACCGTTTGAATATTCTCCCCGCTCTCTTTGATTATATCCTTATCCATATTTTAAGTAATATTCTCATTGACAAGACTTCTAAGTAATATTCTCATTGACAAGACTTCTAAGCAATATTCTCATTGACAAGACTATCTTCCTCTTGACTTATAAGCCAAATAACATTAAAGTATAAGCCAAATATCATCTTCCTACATGCTTCTTCAGATTCAAAAGCGGATTTTTATAGTCTTCGGAAGTGTACCCGGTGCCGAAATCCTGCAGAGCATTATACCTTTGCGGCAGGAGGGATTCAAATTCTCGGCACTTATCATGATATTATCCGCCATCCCCTCTTTAAGCACCGCTTGCCGGATACCATCAGAAGAGAATACCTCAACCGTGATATCTCGGTTATCAGGATTCAGGATATTCAGTATGCCGTTGCGGAATTCAGCAAAAAGGGATGTGCCGAGTATCTCTTCCACTGAGGCTCCGCTCCTCTGCAATACTATTTTAAGACCTTGATAAGGGTCAAAAGCACCTTCTCCATGACGAGGATTATCAGCAGGGGCGTAACCTTCTCGGCGATTGGAAAGTGCCAGGATCTCCTGCACATCTTTTACTGTAAGCGTAGGATCTGCCTGCAGCCAGGTGGCGATACCGCCCGCCACGTATGGCGACGACATTGATGTGCCGCTCTCCAGCCCCCAATAATATCCGCCATCCTCAAATGCACAGAGATCCACGCCGTGTTTTGCAACGAACGCTCCGCTGAAGGATGCCACTATCGGAGCCCCCGGAGCGATAACCGCCGGAATAACTCTGCCATCGGGAGTGACACCGTAACTGCTGAAACCGCACACATCAAAGGGTGTGCCTCCGATATAGTCCGTGCCGCTCATCGTGGGCACCTTTTCAGCCGTGAGGTATGCTCCAACACTTATCGTCTTCCTGCCGCTGCAAAGGTCTGAAAAGGAGTTTTCCGAGTCCCCTTTCACCCCCTTGAATTCTTTGAATGACGACCGTATTCCATCGGCATAGAGATCAACTTCAGTTCCGGCGGGTGCCTCAAGTATTCCCGACAATTGATAGCGTCCCCAAGGTTTGGATTCACTTACTTTCATATCAGTCGTGGCGTCCCATTGCACAAGCAGATGGTAGCGGCCGTTGTATTCGTCCACCTCACCTGCCATCATAAGCACGCCATCGAAATAGCGGGCAAATTCAGGGTCATAATATATCCCCTCTCCGGCAGATACCATTTTTGGGTCCGATACTATCATCCATTCCGGAGTTTCAGTGAAATCAACAATCGGAGTGGCGTAGACCACCGGTCGATCTTCCTGCTGCGAATCGTTTATCGCCATTCCGAGCCGCAATGGAGTGGCATCGGCGGCGTAAATATCAATCGACCCTGTAATCTCAAGATAATCCCACGTTTCATCTGAAGGGCGGAATATCAATTGCTCACCGTCGCGGCTGAAAGTATGTCCGATATGGTTATGCTGCAACCCTTCGTTGCCCGTGGATAGACAGATTATGGCATCGTCCGCACATTTGTCCAGATATTGACAGAAGAGCGATGTGCCGTCGTGCGGACCTCCGTAACTCCCCAGCGAAAGGTTTATCACCGCCGGTTTACCCACTGATCCGGCGTAGGCAATTATATCCTCCACGCCGGCGAGTATCTCTACATTGAGCAGTGTCGAAGTGGTGGCTACTATTTCAGCACCCGGCGCCATACCCATATATCTGCCGTCGGGAGTGCCGCGACCTGCCATGATGCCTGCCACATGGGTGGCATGATAGTTATCTTCCGTGTCGGTGACATATTCACGTATCGCTTCGGGAGTGTCGAGAATATCCCTTACACCCTTTCTGATATTGTAATTCACGAAAAGTTTCACTCGCGATTCCTCGCCTGAGGTGGTAAGGAAGTTGGAGTGTGTCGCGTCAAATCCGTTATCGGCAAACCCTACCACAACTCCGCTGCCGTCGAACGAACGCGGCAGTCCTTCGCCGCTAATTATCTTATCGGCACCGAATGCCCGGCGCGCCTGCTCCATCATAAGATATTGCCTGCCGCCCCCGATTTCACCCACACGGCGCAATGAACCGATGTTTCTTCGCGCCGGACATTTACCGCGACCTCTCCGACTCCTTTCCGACTCCGATATAAGTGACTGTATATTGAAGTCCAAAGGATATACGAGCAGATAGAGTTCATCACGATGATATAGACATTCCCCTCCGGCTTCGGTCAATTTGCGGAGCACATCATCGGCTATATCATCATCGAGCCTGATAACGTCGCCCGTATAGGCATATTCCATCTCATTTTCTGCGGCAAATACCGAGGGGAGGGCAAGGAAGGTCAGCAGAAAAGAAAGTATGATATTTTTCATCGCCATTAAAGAGGTAATATGAGTAACAATAATATGACACTATACACAGTGATGATATTATTCAGCGTAACAACCCACCGCAGACAGTGATGATATTCATCTATTTATTATACTATTATTTCTTAGACTATTTATTAAAACGTTGAAATCAGTGATGATACGATTCTTTTATTATAACGCTGAAAGAGAGGTGCTATTTTATTGTATCGATATAATGTTCCACAATTTCAATAAGCGTATCGCCATATAGAGCGGTCTTACGCCCTGTTATTCCGTTGATGCTTTCGAGTTCCTTTTTAGTGGTGGGGAGCGTGTTTGCAATTCCCATCAGGGCTTTGTTGCTGAGGATAAGGTATAGCGGTGTGCCGTCAGCCTCGGCGGCACGCCAATCGCGCAACATATCGTAGAGGGCAGGATGCTTCACATCAGAGTCAATGCCGCTGATAGTGGCGGGATATGCCCGGCGATTGGTGACTGGGGTCTTGACGCTTTTGGCAGATTTACCACCTTTTGCATCTTTGGATTTTGCATCTCCGGCTGACGCAGACATACGTAACACCTCTTTCGCCTTAGCATTAAGATAGGCTCGCGGAGAAAATTCCTCTGTAGAAAAGAGGAGCAAGGGAGCCATCATCCTGTCGAGAACATCAACCAACTGATCGAGAGCGTTCTTGAGTCGTTTGCGCGCCGCCTTGTTGTCTAACTGCAACGGAGTTAAAATCACGAGTTCCTTCAGTCGCTTCAAGCGTGTATAGAAATAGTCGGCTCCCCCTTTCACTTTCTTCTCAATGGATGCTTTCACCTCTTCATCGCTTCTGTATGGGAGACGGGCCTGGAGAAACTGTTGCATCTTATATGCTACTTCCATAAGGTCTCTCTGCACCATGGCGTGAGCCTCGTCGATACGCGACATGAATGAGGGGAACAACGCCGGCAATGCTGAGGCTGTGGCACGATAGTAAGAGTCGAAGGCATTGTCAAACACGCGGAAGTTGAAGAGTTCCAGCATCTGTGAGCAGTAATAGGAGTCTTCAAAGCGTGAGATCTGCGATGAGTCGGTGGCAAGCCGTGGCTGACTCTCAATAAATGAATTTACCGCCTGATCGGTCATTATGGCACGTCGCGGGAGCGCGCCATCGAGCACGAGTCCTTCGAGACTGCGGCAGCGCGAGAGCGCCACGTAGGTCTGTCCGGGGGCGAAACTCGCCGCCGCATCCACAATGGCGTGGTCAAACGTAAGTCCCTGACTCTTATGGATGGTGATAGCCCATGCCGGACGCAGAGGTATCTGTGTGAAACTCCCCTCTACCGTCTCTTTTAGTTCACCGTTTTCCTGAAGTTCGTAACTCGTATTCTCCCACACTGTGGCAGATACATGAATATCGGTAGCGGGGAAATCCCCGTCGGCTGATACACGCGGGCGCACTATCACTTCGTTTCGGGAGAGTTTCACAAGTTCGCCGATAAGTCCGTTGTAGTAATTCCTCATTCCGCTCGGATCGTTCTTGATAAACATCACCTGCGCACCCTCCTTGAGATGGAGATTCATATCTGCCGGGAATGAGGATTCCGGAAATTTTCCCTTCACCTCGGCAGTGAAAATCATCTCCTTGCCGGGGAGTGCCTCCATACGGCGCGAATTGATTCTATCGGCACGATGATTATGGGTAGTGAGCCGTATATACCCTTTGTCGCTTCCGGCGGCAGGCATCAGGGAGGGATCGGCACGCCGGTTGAGTTCTTCGAGCACTGCATCATCGGCTCTGTTATCACGGATTTTGTTGAGGATATTGATGAAGCGTTCGTCAGATTGACGAAACACTTTGGTGAGTTCCACCATCAGGAAACCCGCCTCACGCAGCGCGTGACTCTCGAAGAAGTATGGCGATGCGTAATGCTCTTTAAGCAGATTCCATTCCTGTTCCTGCGCCACGGGAGCCAACTGGCGCAAATCGCCTATGAGCAGCAACTGCACGCCGCCGAAGGGCTTCAACGGATTACGATATCGCCGCATCACCACGTCTACGGCATCGAGCACATCCGGGCGCACCATTGAGATCTCATCTATCACGAGGAGATCGAGCGTACGGATTATATTTATTTTCTTCTTTGAAAATCGGTTTACACCATCGCTCGAAAGGCGTGTGCCCGGAATGTAGGGAGCGAAATCGAGTTGGAAGAATGAGTGGATTGTGACTCCGCCGGCATTTATGGCGGCGACTCCCGTGGGAGCAAGAATCACGATGCGTTTGGGAGATTCCGCTACGAGTCGTCGCAGGAAGGTGGTTTTTCCGGTACCGGCTTTACCGGTCAGAAAGAGGTTGACACCGGTATGGTCCACTATCCTGCGGGCTGCCTCAAGCGGTTCTAACGCCTCCTCTCCGTTCATCCTAATTTCTCTTCAATTCCGTCTACAATAGTATGGAAAATCTCCTCCACGGTGCCGGTGCCCTTGATAGGGAGATACTGCCCCTTGGCTGAATAATATTCTTTGAGGGGGTGTGTCTGATTCTGATATACGTCCAGACGATTCTTGATTGTCTCCATGTTGTCGTCGGCGCGCCCTGTCTCCTGTCCGCGCTTCAGAAGGCGATCGATCAGTTCTTCCTCATCCACTTCAAGCCCTACCACGGCTTCGAGTTTCGAACCGCGGTCTGCAAGTATCTTTTCGAGTGCCTCGGCCTGTGCGATAGTGCGGGGAAAACCGTCGAACACGATACCCTTCGCATCTTGAGCCTGCTCGTCGATCACATTTTCAAGGAGTTCGATAATCAGTTCGTCGGGAATGAGATGACCCTTTGTGATGTATTTTTCAGCAGTGATGCCAAGTGGAGTCTTGCGCGCGATATGGTCGCGAAGCACCTCGCCGGTGCTGATGTGATAGAGTCCGTAGCGGTCGATAAGTTTTGCACTCTGAGTGCCTTTTCCGGAGCCCGGGGCTCCGAACAATACCAGATTAAGCATTATTTTTTCCTGTATTATCAATCTTTAATCAGAGAAATCAGAATAGATTCCTGCATTACGCTTCGTCTTCGATTACGTAGATATCTTTCAATCCGCGACCCTGGCCGTCGAGATCGAGACCATATCCGAGGATAAATTTTGACGGAATGGAGAATGCCACATAATCAGGCACGAATCCTGTCTTGGAACTTTCCGGTTTATAGAGCAGCGTGGCGAATCTCACACTTGCCGGATTCTGCGCCTTTAGGTCTTCGATCATGCGCAGGGCGGTGAGGCCGGTGTCTACTATATCCTCGATGATTACTACGTCGCGTCCGCCGAGGTCTTCGGTGAGACCTACGAGTTGCTTCACGGTGCCGGTAGATGACGTGCCTTCGTAGGATGCGTATCTCACAAACGACACTTTAGAATCTTCACGCCCTACCTCCCTGATGAGATCGGCGGCAAACACAAACGCACCTTTCAGCACGCAGAGGAAAATCGGCTTGCAGGTATCTTTAAGATCCCGACGTATCTCGTCGGCAACTCGTTTCACTTCGGCTGAAATCTGCTCTGCCGTGAGGTAGGGCACGAATGTCAACCCATTGAGTTTCACTTTATTCTCCATTCTTTATTTCCGGTATTTGAAGATTGGCAGGTGGAAGCGTTCCGGAATATGTGTGGCGACTCTTTTCAATCTTGCCGGCATGCGCGGAGCGAATCATACCATCTTCGTCCAAATTAATGCAAATTTACGATTTTTTTTTAATTTTATCTATCTTCACGCAAATTTTCTCAATATTAATTTGTCTTTACCGGATTTTCAATCCCGATTTCACAATAAATGTATTTATGTCGTATTTATTCAACCGTCCTCATCAGGACATATCGCTCATCAGTACATGTCGTATGTGGTGGAGGTGACTTCAAATTCCGTGCGGCGGTTGATCTGGTCGGCTATGGCTTGCTGCTCGGGATCGAGCGTGAGGATATATTCTTCTGTCAATTCCGTACCCTCCTCAAATTGAGGAAATTCTTTGTTGATACGTTTTGTCACTTTCTTTGGTCGGCTTTCGCCATACCCTTTCCAAGTGAGTCGATTGGGGTCTACTCCGATAGAAATCAGATAGTCCACCACGCTTTTCGCCCGGCGATCTGAGAGTCCTTCGTTGTATTTGTCACTGCCGTGGCGGTCGGTGTGCGATGCCATCTCGATGGTGACGTTCGGATTGTCTGCAAGCATCTGCGCCATCTCATCGAGGGCGGCTTTGGATTCGGGGCGCAAGGTGGCTTTGTCATAGTCGTAGAATATGTTCTCCACTACCTGCGGCTTATTGACGGCTGCCAACACAAAGTCAACCCCATATTCGGCATCAGCCTCTTCGGAGTCGGATTCAAATTCCTGCTTTACGTTGAGATAGCCCTGCGCTCCGGCAAGCATCACGTATTTCACTCCGCGCTGGAGATTGAATTTGAAACTGCCGTCGTCTCTGGCAATCTCTTTCTGATTACTCCCGTCGTCGCCTACGATCCTGATCACGGCGTTTGGCACCGGTTCGTCGTCCTTATCCACTACCCATCCGGAAATAGTAATCTTCAGTTCGGGGAGTTCGAAAGAGTAGATATGATCGTAACCTCTCCCGTCGCCACGATTCGATGAGAAGAAGCCGCTCTCCCCCTCGCCGAATGTGATACCGAAGTCGTCGCCGGCTGAATTCACCGGCGCGGGCATCTCTTCCACACTCCAGAATTTACCGGTGGAGTTTAGGCGCGCCTTGAATATGTCGAGTCCGCCGAGTCCGGGATGCCCGTCGGATGAAAAATACATCAGGGAGTCGGTGCGCATATAAGGGAACATCTCATCGCCGGGTGTATTGATCTGCGGGCCCATATTCTCCAGACTTCCGGCACGCTCTTTCAGATTGATGCGCCATATATCCTTGCCGCCGTAGCCGCCGGGCATATCGGAGGCGAAGTAGAGGTATGTGCCGTCGGGCGACACGGCTGGGTGACCCATCGCTGAGATCGTATCGGAAATGATGTCTAATTTCACCGGTTTGCTCCAGGAGGCATCTGAGCGCTGGGAGGTATATATCTCCACTGTGGTGGGAGCGTCGGGTGCACGGCGCGCCATGGTGAGATACATCGTCTGGCCGTTGGCTGAGAAACTCACGATTCCCTCGTCCATGTCGCTGTTCAGTTCACCCTCCACAGGTTCGGGACGTTGCCACTCTCCGCGTTCGTTTTTCTTGCTGTACCATATATCACTTTTCTTCATACCGGTGATTTCCGACTTGTTTGTGCCGGTCACCTTTTCGTTGGTAGTGGTGAAGTATATCTGGTCGAAGTTCTTATCAAGATACATCGGTGCGAAGTCAGCCCGTCGGGAATTAAACAGTTTGACATTCTTTACAATATATCTTGAGGTATTTTTGTTTTTTCTGTCGGTTTCGGCACGCAGCGCACCTTTTAACCCCTCTTTGGCAAGGAGATTATCCGGTTGCCATTCCAGGAAAGTACGATAGGCAGTGGCTGCGGCGGCATATTTACCCTCCATCTGCAGCGAGCGTCCCAACCAATAGTAAGCCATCGAGTCGGGATATTCATATCGTATAGCATTCTGATAAGCGGCGGATGCTCGCGATGACTGATTGAGCATACGGTAACAAGTGGCCATCTTGTATGCCACTTCGCCGCGCAGAGGACGCTCTTCGCGTTTGGTGAGGCGGTTGTAAATCTTACGGTAAGTTTTTGATGCGTCATTATATTCGCCGCGGTTGAACTGTGCGTCGGCATCTGAAAGTTTCACCGATTTACAACCTCCCGCACCGACAATCACACTCATAAGCGCCATCACCAGCGTCACATATCCTAATCTTCTTGTATCAAATCGATTTCTCATCTATCTGAAAATACTCTTATACTCCTGTATTCCCTATTGTATTCCGGCTTCCCTCACGCGGATTAAAGACCGGCACATAACCCTAAGATTATAACGTCTCAACAACTGCATTTATTTTAACCTGAATAACCGCAGTATTGACCGTATACACAAATTCACTCATTCAGCAAGGTGATGTAAACATTTCCGCGATTTAACTAATAATCACACTAATTAACATACTGCAAGGTTTCTGACAATCCATTCAACCAATCTCTACATTTCGACACTTAACAATATGATGAATAGAGCATTATCATCAGCAAAACGAAACTATCGGTAGAGAATGAAGCCCGGAGTGGAGTAGGCGTATCAAAATGTTAGTTATTTTTAACAATTTGATTATTTTGAATTTAAACATATTTTGCTAATTTTGCAATAGATAATAAAATTGTGCATGGATTTTGCAAGTTTTCTTCTCGAAATGGGGAATAAACTATGAGTGATACATCATGGGATGCCGTAAAGGGTTATTGAAATCAGTCTGATTCCCGAAAAATTTGATCGTTGAATCCCGGGTCGCGCAACCTGACAGATTCCTCACAACTGCAGTCCGATTGGAAGTGGCTGAGTATTCAAGGCGACAACGTTTTAAACGAGGAAAAACTAATGATTCAAGACTACCTCATAAACCTCGTATAAACATACATTAATCATTAATTTATTATATTTTATTATTTTTATTACATAATTTTATTATATTTGCACTTCCAATGAAATTAATCGTCTCCGTTCCGCGATGCATTGCGGATATGAAATCATTCTGAAAGGAGAAAACAGAAACTTCATGAAATAGAACTAACAAACACGATACTAACATAATGAGACTTTTAGCGTTTATACTCGGAATATTAGTGACGTTTGCCTCTTTCGGCACTGACTGTGCTGACTCGGTAAATGTATATTTCCGTGTAGGTTATCGCCATTTCGAGCCCTCTCTGGGAGACAATCGCAGAGAGATGGATAGATTTATCAATCAGGTTCGTGAGGCAGCGGCTAAAGGGGATATAGAGCAAATAGTAGTCAGGGCTTACGCCTCGCCGGATGGTTCAAGCAAAGCAAATGAAATCCTTGCTTCAAGACGATGCGACGCCATCGCGGATTACATCGTAGCCAATACGGGTATAAGCACTGACTTAATCCGGAAAATTCCGGAGGGTATCTCGTGGGATAGCCTGAAAAGGATGGTTGAGGAGTCTGCGGATATCCCTTCACGCCGGGCAGTCCTCGACATTCTCAACAATACTCCGGTCTGGGTATTTGATACCAACGGCAAGATTATTAGCGGCAGAAAAAGCCGTCTGATGATGCTCGACCGCGGTATTCCCTATCGCTGGATGGAGAAGCATCTCTTCCCTAAACTCCGTAACGCCGTTGCCGTGACAATGCAGATTAAGAATAAAGGAATTTCAGAAGTTGCACCTTCCGAACCTCTTCTCCCTGATCTGCCAGAGACTGTTGAACCCTCCGATCAATCAGAATCCCAACCGATAGAGAATCTTGGCGAGGAAACACTTGCAGATGCCACCCCGGTGTCTACTCCCGATATTCCGGGCAGACAACGGTTTGCGCTTAAAACAAATCTTCTTTATGATGCGATCCTGATGCCCAATATCGAATTTGAATGGCTGATCAATAAGAAATGGTCGGTCAGTCTCGAAGGTGATGTGGCATGGTGGAAGTTCTCATTCGAGCGCATTTACCGTCTCGCGGTGATCTCTCCGGAGGTGCGTTACCACATTCGTCCGAAATCCGATTGGCGAGGCATGTATGTAGGTCTATTCGCAGGTGGCGGTCTCTATCAACTCGAAAATGGAGGTCCCGGCTATCGGGGCGAAGGCGGTATGGCAGGTGTATCCTTCGGATATATGTGGCCCATCGGTAAATATTTATCACTCGATGCCGAGATTGGAGCCGGATATATGGGAACCCGCTATAAAGTTTATGAAAACCGCGATTCTCATAAACTCTATATGCGCACCAAGACGCTGAATTATTTCGGACCGCTTAAACTGAAATTATCAATCGCATGGCGATTTGATTTTATGAAAAAAAATTGATAAAGGCAATTCTATCCTATGAAACTATCTCATATAAAGTTAATGACCTGCATGATGATTCTTACGTCATGTATGATGTCATGCCGGGATGAATTGTGCTACAATCACTTCCCGAGCATGGAAGTCTCCCTTTCGTGGGAGTATGAATGGGAGCGGGACTATGGCATGAATCATTCCGAAAATTGGGATGAAAGTCTCCATGGCTTCCCCTATGAGGATCTCAAGCCGGGTAAACCCGAGTGGGTCAATATCATACGTCTTACCTCTGATGGCTCCCGCCACGAGCATTATATCGGCAGCGACAGCGAGGTCATGATGGTGGATGAGGGTGTAGACCATTCCCTCTTATTATATAATGGCGACACTGAGTATATCTTTTTGTCGGATATAGCGTCGCCACCCGACGCGCGAGCCTCTGCCACCGAGCGTTCACGTGCCTCGCTGGCATATATCACCGAAGCACACCCCGGCACCCGAACCACGAATCCTCCCGATGTGCTTTATTCGGCTTATATCCCGAATGTACCCCCGGTAATGAACCATGAAGTAAAGGAGGTTCCCGTGAAGATGCAACCTCTTGTGTTTACTTACCTGATAAGATATGAGTTTGAATATGGATTTGAACATGTAGCGCTTGCCCGAGGGGCTCTCGGTGGAATGGCTGATTCTGTCTATCTTCTCGATGGCAGAAGTTCTGATGAATCCACAATCATCCTCTACGATTGTGATATCAAGGATTATGGCTGTGAGGCTCATGTGCATTCATTCGGTGTGCCCGGATTCCCCGACAAGTATTATGGCAGAGGTGCAGAACCCGATCCATCCCGGCGCTATACCCTGAATCTTGAGGTCAGACTCAATAACGGCAATTATGTGGAATACAACTACGATATCACTGACCAGATAGCCAATCAGCCGAGAGGGGGCGTAATCAAGGTGTCCGGACTCCGAGTGGAGGATAAGGACAGTTCGACCCCTACGGGCTTTAATGTAGTTGTCGACGATTGGGGCGACCGCGTGGATATAGATCTGCCGGTAAGCACCGATAAATAAAATAATGGCATTATAACACGAATAAAATAATAATTAAATAACAGCAACCAATGAAAAAAATTCTTCTGTCGTTAATTACCTGTGGATTGACACTCGCGTCATGCACATCAGAAGATGTAGTCAATGAGGGTCCCCAGAGTAATGCGATCACATTTAGAAATGTAGTCAACAAAAACACGCGATCTATCGACACCGGTTCGTTCAGCCAGTTCTTTGTATACGGTTACTACACAAAGGGGCTTGACCTGAACACACGTTTCAATATTTTCACCAACACTCCGGTGATTAAGTCTACGGATGGCTGGAGTTCGGCAATCAGCCGATACTGGGTAGATGGCGCCAACTACAGTTTCTACGCGTTCAGTTGCGAGAATGTGTCGATGTCGCCTAAGTATGGTGGTCCGAGTATTGACCAGAATGATGGTACATTCCGTATAAACTATACCTGCCATACCGATGAACTCGGTAATTCGCACGACCTCGTTTTTGCCAGTGCTACCGGTATTCAGGGACAGAGAGAGAATAACCTCCCAGTGCCTTTGCAGTTCAAGCATATCCTCTCTCAGGTGAGTCTGCAATTCGTAAGTGATTTCCCGGAAGGCTATCAGGTTGAGATCTCAAATATCTCCATTTCCGATTTCGAGAATATGGGTACTTTCACAGCCAATAAGACCGGAAATTCAGAAGGCACCTGGAGCGGCGTAAGATATGATGATACTAACGCGAAGTCTTTCACTTTGAACGCGCTCAACGGTCATAACATCACAGCATCTGATAAAGATGCACAGGGCAACATGCTTTATCCCCCCGTTGAAACCTCTTCTTGCTTCATGATTCCTAACACTTATGATGCTGCCGGTGGCGACAATCCCGTAAATATCCATTTCAATATCCGACTCATCAATCCTAACTTAGGTGCCGCCAATCAGACAATTGCCTCCAACACTCTTATTGGCTCCTGGCACCCGAAATGGCGTCAGGGAACTAAATACGTATATACCATCCACCTCTCCGGCAACGAAGCAGGTATGGATCAGATCAAATTCGACGTTGGTGTCACTGACTGGAATAATCCGGACACTGACAACACTCCTGAAAAGATCAACATTTCGTTCGATTACGTTCTGACCCCCAATGCAGAATAATTGAAACAGTTAAATTAATCCTAAAGCCGGGGATGCATGGCAATTATGCCTGCATCCCCGGCTTTAATTATGTAATAACACCTTCCGGCAATTTATTAATCTTTATATTTTACCATCTCCGAGATTAGCAATTTGTCAAGAGCCGCTCATCATGGCGTTTTCTTGCTATTCAGCCCCTAACTCACAAATAATGGAGCCTGAGTTTACCGGAGGAGAGGGGCATAAAAAAATTGATTGTCATCCCGACAACCAATCT
>CAMWSV010000024.1 GCA_947177015.1 uncultured Porphyromonadaceae bacterium | reverse complement strand
TAGTTCAACGGATAGAATAGAAGTTTCCTAAACTTTAGATAGGAGTTCGATTCTCCTCGGAGGTACTATTTTTGAAAAACAGCCAATCAATCTACCATATTTTTAATCCTACATCAGGAAACTAATCGTATGAAACTCCAATCTTTATACACATTTGCCGCGATGGCGGCAATGGCGCTTCCGGCATTCTCGCGCCCTGCGACCCCCGAAGTGCTCACTCATGTCAATCCTGACGGCACAACTGTGCAATATCGTCTGCACGGCGATGAGAACTTCTCTTACATCACCTCTACCGACGGCTTGCAAGTACTTGAATTCAAGGGAAATCAACTCACTCCGATGCTTCGCAACGGAGCCGCAGTGACCGCTACCGCCGCCAACCTCACCATGCTTAAGGCTGAGCGTCCGGCAGAGCCCGTGATACTCTCACCGCTCCATAACGGCGGCGCCCGCATGGCTGCTCTCAACGGAACAGGACGTACCACCTATCCCACCCTCGGCAATACCCGCGGATGCGTGATCCTGCTCGAATACGCCGACACCCCTTTCACCTCAGAAAATCCCCGGGAGCAGTTTGACCGCTTATGCAACGAAAAAGGATACTCCGACTTCGGCTCCAGAGGCTCGGCAAAAGACTACTTCGAGGCATGCTCGGGGGGTAAATATTCCCCGACGTTTGACGTCTACGGCCCCGTAAAACTCAGCCAACCCGCCGAGTACTACGTAGGTCGCGACTCGGGCGCACCGGGCGCCGGCACAAACGCCTTCTTCGGCTACGCCATCAAGGAAGCAATAGAGAAACTCGATCCTGAAGTTGACTTCAGCGTCTATGACTACGACAACAACGGCATCATCGACAACATCTTCTTCTTCTATTCAGGCTACGGCCAGGCAGACACCCGCAACCCGAACACCATCTGGCCTCACCAGGCAGACTTCCTTCGCTACACCGATGCATACGCCGCATACAACTCGCTCATGCTCCCCGCCCTCTTCGCCGACGGCAAGGAGGTGCGCACATACGCCTGCTCATGCGAACTCAACGGATCTTCAAAAATACCCGTTGACAAGCGTCCCTGGATCGACGGTATCGGCGCTTTCTGCCATGAATATGCCCACGTACTCGGTCTGCCCGACTTCTACGACACTGTCAGCAATACAACCAAGACTCCGGGCGATTACACCGTAATGGACCACGGCTCATATAACAACCTCTCCACCTGTCCGCCCCTCTTCTCAGCCTACGAAAGATGGGTCTGCAACTGGCTCGAATACACCGATGCCGCCAACGGCGAAGAATACACTCTCAACCCCCAGATGAGCGATGATCCGAACGCAGTGCGTATCCGCATCCCGCGCCCGGGCACCGGAGGACGCTACTATCCCGAATACTTCATCCTCGAAGCACGCGACAAGAGCGGCTGGGATGAATACCTCCCCGGACACGGCATGATGATATGGCGTATCGACTACGATGCATCAGCATGGAAAGACAACCATGTGAATATCAACAATTCACCCCACATCGAACTCATCAGCAGCGGTAAAGACAACGTGTGGCCCGGCGAAAACAACCCCGTGAACTACATCACACCCTCCACCGGCCAACTCAAGTCGTCTTATCTCAACAAGCCCGTGAGCGCCGTCATCTCTGACATCACATTCGACTACAACAACCCCATCGGCTCCCCCGTGACATTCGCATACAATAAATATGCCGAACACAGTCTCACCACAGTGCTCCACTCATCCCCCTACGCCGATCAGGACAACCGCTCGCTGACCCTGCACTGGCAGGCACTCCCCGAAGCCACCGACTACCAACTCACCGTGAAGCGCCGCGACTCAGGCGGCCGTGAATACACCGTCGGCGTGCTCAACGAGATGCCCGTAGGCAACGTGACTTCTTACACCATCAGCAACATCTCGGAGACTCACTGGGGCCAGACCTTCACCGCATACGTGAGAGTAATCTCGCACCTCCCCTCCGACAAGGTCAGCAACCTGATCACATTCGTGCCCGCCAACATCGACAACACCGGCGTTGAAGGCATCGATGCCGACTCCATACTTATCTACGGCGGCAAAGGCGAGATCATCGCTCCCGAAGGCGCACGCGCATTCAACCTCAGCGGCGTTGAAACCGGCCTCAGCAACCTCGCCCCCGGCATCTACATCGTGATGACTCCGGCCGCCACAGCCAAAGTTGTGGTACGCTGATCCCGCCCCCCTGCGCGGTAAAAAACGTCTCAAAGGCGTTGCAAAAAGCATAATAAACATTAAAAATAGCCTTATTCAAGGCGTAAAATAAAAAAAGTGCCCTTAGAAGTTGGTAAATTTATCAAAACTAACTATCTTTGTGGCACTTTTTAAACTTATTGCATAACTGTGGGAAAATTCTCAGCCTATAAAGTGCAACTTGCCCAATTGCCCGACGGGCATTATGAGCAGGATTTCGTATGCGACACGGAGTTTTTCAAGAACATGGAGCACACCGGCATCCACAATGCCGATGTGAAAGTTCATCTGGATCTTGAGAAAAAACGCGACGTCTACGACTGCACGTTTCATTGCAAAGGGATCATTCAAGTGCCCTGCGACAGATGCCTTGACCTGATGGATATCGAGGTGGACACCGAATATCACATCATGGTGAAATATGGCGAAACCTACAACGACGAGAGCGACGACATCCTCGTAATCCCCTACAGCAACCCCTATCTGAACGTGGCTTATATGCTCTACGACACGATAGTGCTGTGCATCCCGCTGCGTTGCGTGCACCCTCTGGGCAAATGCAACCGCGCCATGGCAGCCGCCCTCAACAAGCACAAGGCGCGCAGCCAGGAAGATGGAGATGATGAAGACGCCGACGCCTTCGACCTCGACCTCGACAGCATCGCAGACACCTCCGTGGGCGATCTCAACTGAACCATCCTCCCTCCCCAATCAGCGCGGACTCTACTGCTCTCCGCCGCAGAGAGCCGCCCGCGCCACTACTTAACAAGCCTCCCGCGCGACTCCGGCCTTTCACGGAGCCGCCATATATAGTAAAAAAAAATAACTAAAAAGAACATAGAAAAATGGCACATCCTAAACGCAGACAATCGCACACCAGAACCGCGAAACGTCGCACACACGACAAAGCGCTTATCCCCACTCTCGCAATCTGCCCCAACTGTGGCGCATGGCACATCTACCACACAGTTTGCGGCGAATGTGGCTACTATCGCGGCAAACTCGTAATCGACAAGAACGCCGTTACGGTCTAAGCCTACCACGGCTGAACTATCACTTTCAGCCCCTCTCACGCTTATTCATTTTTCAATGGCCCGCGACAATCATTCGATCGGCGGACTAAAATCTACAGATTGTCTAATCCTCTCCGGAGTCTCGGGAGTCGAGCCAACAGGAAGACATTAGACAATCTTTAATTTTTATCATTATGCCAAATGCAATAATAAGCGGAATCGCCTCTTACGTGCCCGACGATATCCTTGATAATGAAATGCTCTCCAAGATGGTGGACACCAACGATGAATGGATCACCACCCGCGTCGGCATCAAGCAACGCCGTATCCTTCATGAAGAAGGTAAAGGCTCAAGTTATCTCGGTATCAAGGCAGTAGAGAAACTTCTGGCAGAGACCGGCGTCGATGCGGCAGACATCGACCTCCTGATCTGCGCCACCTCCAATCCCGATTATCGTTTCCCCTCCACAGCGAGTGTAATCCTTCACGAGGCAGGGCTCAAGAACGCCTACGGCTACGACATCCAGGCGGCATGCGCCGGATTTATCGTTACCATGCAGGCGGCAAGAGCCTACATCCAGAGCGGACTCTACAAGAAGATTATCGTGGTGTGCGCCGAGAAAATGTCGAGCATGACCAACTATAAAGACCGCGCCACCTGCCCCCTCTTCGGCGACGCCGCGGCTGCCGTGCTCATCGAACCTTGCGACGACAACTCTTTAGGCGTGATCGACGGCGAATTCCACGTAGACGGCAACGGACTCCCCCACCTGCTCATGAAAGCCGGCGGAAGCGTGCGCCCCGCATCGCACGAGACTGTGGACGCCGACGAACACTACATCTATCAGGAAGGACGCGCAGTCTACAAGCACGCCGTGAGCGATATGCTCTCATCATCCCTCAACGTTATGGCTCGCAACAACCTCTCGGTAGAAGATGTAGACTGGTTTGTGCCTCATCAGGCCAACCTCCGCATCATCGAGGCTGTAGGCGGCAGAATCAAGATTCCCGCTGAAAAAATTCTCGTCAATATCGAGCATTACGGAAATACGTCAGCAGCCTCGATTCCCCTGTGTCTCGACGAATACAAAGCGCGGCTCAAGAAAGGCGATAAGGTGCTCCTCACCGCCTTCGGCGCAGGATTCACATGGGGTGCCCTCTATCTCGTATGGGCTTACGACCCCCGCTGATCCCACACCTCAGGACGCGTGGACGCTAACAAGCCTGATGCCACGCCCCATTTCGTCACAGAGTATAACGAATCTTTATCGGCTGCCCGGAGTATACTCCTTACTCCCGGCAGCCGATAGATTTATAAATTCACCTCTCCGCAAATCAATATCTCAAACACGCCGATTAAACACTATGCGCGTTTTTTTCGTTTTAATATAAACCGATCCTCAGAGATCATTTAAAATTTTATTAACAAACGGGTCGTCCGGATGCGGAACATCCCTCCCGGCTGAAGCCAAAATGTATATAACCCCGATTAAAATATCGGCTCCCGCATCCCGCCGCGACGACTGAACACCTAAATTTATCAATAAAAATATGGAAAACGAAAAAATTAACGCTCCCGAAGCCGGCGAGCAGCATCGCGCAGGATTTGTAAACATCGTAGGCAACCCCAACGTAGGCAAATCCACACTTATGAACGACCTCGTCGGCGAACGCATCTCTATAATCACCAATAAGGCACAGACCACCCGCCATCGCATAATGGGTATCGTAAATACGCCCGAATATCAGATCGTCTATTCCGACACTCCGGGTGTGCTGAAACCCAAATACCGTCTGCAGGAGTCAATGCTTGAATTCTCGGAAGGCGCCCTCACCGACGCCGACATCCTCCTCTACGTCACCGACGTAGTGGAAGACCCCGAGAAGAACGCCGACTTCCTCGCCCGTGTGGCTAAAGAGACTATCCCCGTGCTCCTCGTAATCAATAAAGTAGACCTGCTCAAAGGCAACGAGCAACTCGAAGAACTCATCGCGCAGTGGAAGAAGCGTCTCCCCAATGCCGAGATCTTCCCCACTTCAGCCACCGAGCAGTTTAACGTCGACAATCTCAAAGCCCGCATAGTGGAACTCCTGCCGGAAGCCGCTCCTTACTTCGGCAAAGACGCACTCACCGACAAACCCGCCCGCTTCTTCGTGACCGAAATCATCCGCGAGAAACTCCTCCTTAACTACGACAAGGAAATCCCTTACAGCACTGAAGTGCTCGTGGAGAAATTCGACGAGAAAGAGAATGCGATCCATATAATGGCGGTGATCTATGTGGAACGCGACTCCCAGAAAGGTATCCTCATCGGCAAAGGTGGCGAGAAAATCAAGAAAGTAGGTATCGAGGCGCGCCATGACATCGAGAAATTCTTCGATAAGAAAGTATATCTCGAAATCTTCGTGAAGGTGGAGAAAGACTGGCGCAACCGTGAAAACAAACTTAAACAATTCGGATATATCGAGTAAGCAATGAGCAGATTAATAGCAATAGTAGGGCGACCGAACGTGGGTAAATCCACCCTCTTCAATCGTTTGACGCAGACACGTTCGGCAATCGTAGACGACACTGCCGGCACCACACGAGACCGCCAGTATGGCAAAGTGGACTGGAACGGTCAGGAATTCTCAATCGTCGACACCGGCGGTTGGGTGGTGAACTCCGACGACGTCTTCGAAGAAGAAATCAATAAACAGGTGGAAATCGCCATCCAGGAAGCCGACGTGATCCTTTTCGTAGTCGATGCCTCGGTGGGTGTCACCGACCTCGACGATAAAGTGGCTGCAATCCTGCGCCGCGCCAAGAAACCCGTAATCCTCGTGGCAAATAAGGAGGATAAGGGCGACGCACGCTTCAACGTGCCGGAGTTCTATTCCCTCGGTCTGGGCGACCCGGTGGAAGTTTCATCAGCCAACGGCGCCGGCACCGGCGACCTTCTCGACCTCATCGTGGCTGACATGCCCGAGCCTTCTGAAGACGACCAACCCGAAGACAATATAGCGCGCTTCGCAATCGTGGGCCGTCCGAATGCCGGGAAATCATCGCTCATCAACGCCTTCATCGGCGAGGAGCGGCATATCGTCACCGATATCGCCGGCACCACCCGCGACTCCATCTATCACCGCTACAATAAATTCGGATTCGACTTCTACCTCGTGGATACTGCCGGAATCCGAAAGAAACAGAAAGTAAGCGAGGATATAGAATACTACAGCGTGATCCGATCCATCCGCGCCATCGAAGCCTCCGATGTCTGTATCCTCATGATCGACGCCACACGCGGCATCGAATCGCAGGACGCCAATATCTTCTCGCTCATCCAGCGCAACAAGAAGGGGCTCGTGGTATGCGTCAATAAGTGGGATCTTATCGAAGACCGTTCGCTTCAGACCCAGAAACGCTACGAGGCTGCTATCCGCGAACGCTTCGCCCCCTTCACTGACTTCCCCATCCTCTTCACCTCGGCGCTCACCAAGGAGCGTATCTACAAGGTGCTGGAGACTGCGACACAGGTCTATGAAAACCGCAAGCGCATCATCCCCACATCGCAACTCAACACCTATATGCTGGAGCAGATAGCAATCACGCCCCCGCCCAGCAATAAGGGTAAATTCGTGAAGATCAAATACGTCACAATGCTTAAGGATGCAGTAGTGCCCACTTTCGTATTCTTCTGCAACCTTCCCCAGTGGGTCAAGGAACCGTATCGCCGATTCCTCGAAAACAAGATTCGTGAGAAATGGGACTTCCACGGAACCCCCATCCAGATCTTCATGCGCGATAAATCCTGAACAATTCTGAAAAAAATAAAGCGGATAGAGTCCGCGGAGTCATACGATTCCGCGGACTCAACCCGTTAATTAACTACAGAGTACTTTTTTACTATTGAGTACTTTTACAGACATCGTAAAACAACAACATCAATTATCGAAATGTGGTATATCATCTATAACGGACAGCAGGTAGGTCCGCTCGAACGCCAGCAGTTGAGCAGTTACAATCTCACACCTGGATCAATGGTATGGCATGAAGGTATGCCCGAGTGGCAACCAGCAGGCAATGTGCCCGAACTGCAAGACCTCCTCTCAGCACAAAACGGCAAGAACGCCAACGGCTATCCCGACTTCAGTAAAGATTCCGACAAAGGATTCGGCAACTCCAACCCTAACTTCGGTAATCCTGCCGGAGACAGACCCTATTATACTTCGGGCGATTCCTACTATCAGTCGTCGGGCAAGAAGGTCGCCGCCGGATTACTCGCCATATTCCTCGGCACTCTCGGTATTCAATACTTCTACGTAGGGAAGACCACCGCAGGCATACTCACTATTCTCCTCAGTCTGATTACCTGCGGCGCATGGGAGATCATCACATTCATTCAGGGCATCGTTATACTCACGATGAGTGATCAGGACTTCGACCGCAAGTTTGTATACTCCCGCACCACCTTTCCCATCTTTTGATCATATACCGACTGATATACACCCACCAAAAAAAGTAAGTCCTGGCAGAAGCAGCGCGGAGTAATCACTTAGAAGTAGTCGTTGGATCAGTCGCGGTATATATCCGGGTTATAAGAGCAGCCGTGCTATGTAATATGGCTTTATAGAGATTGAAAGGCGCATGAAGCCGCAGAAGGTAATGCTTATTTATGGAGCACGCAGAGTCGGCAAGACCGTATTGCTGAAAGACATCATGAGTCGCCAAGCGGGGAAAGTACTTCTGCTCAATGGTGAAAGTTCAGAAACTATGGATATGATGGACTCAAACACTCACAGAAACTCCACGATCTGCTCAAACTCCTCGCCTGGCAGGTAGTGAGTGAAGTAACCGACAATCATATCTCTGCATTTGAAATCAAAGCCGGAAAAGTAAATCCCAAACCTCCAAAAGCATTCGCGGGAGCATATCCCGAGGCAGATTTCTCAGTCATCAACCGCGATACCTATATCTCATTCATAAAGTAAAGGAATGGAGTGAGGCGGCAGAATGACTTTACTCGGTAGAGCCTTATAATTTTTCAGACTCACTGCAGTTTGAAGAAGTCTAAAATTTGGGAATGACGATAAAAAGTGTTAATTTAGCAGTGAATAAGGGTTTTGAGGTCTTATACCCTCAAAAAAACTGTCTGAGTCAATAAGTGAGATAGGGAATCAACTCCACCCGGTCTCTTACTTATTACTCCATTTGACACGATACTTATCTACTAACCTTTTATCATAAAATCGGAAAAATACTTATGACCAAGAAATTTCTTGCTTTAGCACTCGGAGCCTTCGCCATGTCGGCTTCAGCCACCTACATGGAGGCACCCGCCTGCGCCGACGAACCCGTTAACCCCGACAGCACCGGCTTCGTATTCACCGACGTGCATATCCTCCCCAACACCCCCGTCAAGGACCAGAACAAATCGGGCACATGCTGGGCATTCGCCGGCATCTCCCAACTCGAATCCGACATCCTCAGACGCGGCGGCGAGGAAATCGACCTCTCCGAAATGTTTATCGTGCGCAACAACTATAAAGAAAAAGCACGCAAATATATCCGTATGGGGGGTAAAATCAACTTCGCCCAGGGCGGCGGCTTCGCCGATGTAATCAATGCCCTTGACGACTACGGCATCGTGCCCGAAGAAGCCTACGCAGGTCTCAACTACGGCGAACCCAAACACTCCCACTACGAAATGGCAGCCGCTCTCGAAGCATACCTCGACGCAATCCTCAAGAATCCGAACAAGAAACTCTCTACCGCTTGGGAAGCCGGATTCGACGGAATCCTCGACGCATACCTGGGCAAAATCCCCGAAACATTCACCTACAAAGGGAAGACCTACACCCCCAAGGAGTTTGCAAAGGCTCTCGGACTGAAAGGCTCTGACTTCACTATGCTCACCAGTTACACCCATCACCCCTTCTATCAGCCCTTCGCCATCGAAATCCCCGACAACTGGCGATGGTCGGAAAGTTGGAACGTCCCCATGGATGAATTCAAGCAGGTGCTCGACGCCGCTCTGGACGCCGGCTACACCGTAGGCTGGGCAGCCGACGTCTCCGAACCCACATTCAAATGGCGCGAAGGTGTGGCAGTACTCCCCGAAGAACGCGGCGAGGCTGATATGGACGGCACCGAACTCGCACGATGGGTCAAACTCTCTGACTCCGACCGCGAAAAAGAGAAAAATAAAGTGACCGGTCCGCGCAAGGAACGCACAATCACTCAGGAAGACCGCCAGAAAACCTTCGACAATATGGAGACCACCGACGACCACGGCATGGAAATCGTGGGCACTGCCACCGACCAGAACGGCACACGCTACTACAAGGTGAAAAACTCCTGGGACACAAACCAGATCTATGACGGCTACTTCTACGTTTCGGAACCCTACTTCCTTGAGAAGACTATCGCCATATCCGTGCATAAAGACGCTCTCCCGAAAGAGATTGCTAAAAAACTCAAATAATCCCTCGCGCGTTATAGTGTTATAACCGTGTCAGAGTATCATAACTCTGTCGGCATCCTCCCTCATCGGCGTGATGCCGGCAGAGTCATCTCCGCATTATCAGGGGCTACGCGCTCCCGAAGCGGCGGCATCTCATTATAACTATTCAAGAACAAGCAATGGAAGTACGGGCAAAAAAACAACTCGGACAGCATTTCCTCACCGACCTTAACGTGGCGCGGCGCATAGCCGCCACCATCTCGCCGGAGGCTCTCGCCGAGGCGGCGCGACGCAATAGCGCCGACATAGCCGAAGCCGAACTCCGAGGCAATCTCCCCGTAGTGGAGATAGGTCCCGGCATGGGTGTGCTCACAAAATTCTTAGTAGCCGACGGCAGAAACGTCACTGCCGTAGAACTCGATTCTGAAAGTGTGGAGTATCTCTCCCGCGAGATGCCATCACTCCACGTGATCGAAGCCGACTTCCTGCAACTCGACCTCTCCCTGCTCGCCGGAGGCGCACCATTCGCCCTCATCGGCAACTACCCCTACAACATCTCCTCCCAGATTTTCTTCAAGGTGCTCGACTATAAGGAGCAGATTCCCGTAGTGGCAGGCATGCTCCAGAAGGAAGTCGCCGAGCGCATCTGCGCCGGTCCGGGCTCGAAAGTCTACGGCATCCTCTCGGTGCTGCTTCAGGCATGGTATGACTGCTCCTACCTCTTCAGCGTACCCCCCGGCGTCTTCGCCCCCCCGCCGAAAGTCACCAGCGGTGTGCTCCGGCTCACCCGCAATACGCGCACATCGCTCGGAGTCGATGAGCGAGACTTCAAGAAAGTGGTGAAGATGGCATTCGGACAGCGACGCAAGACCCTGCGCAACTCCCTGAAGGGACTCCTCGGAGCCGACAATCCAATCATGTCGACCCCCCTGATGGACCTCCGCCCGGAACGCCTCGGAGTAGAGGATTTCATCGAAATCACCAAAGCCCTCCCCTCCAATAATCAGTGACACTCGGCAGACGGCAACGCACTCCCGCCCCCTATCTTTGCTCACTTGCGATTTTTTTAGTAATTTTGCTACGATTTTGCAATCTCAGCATATAATATTGGAATTATATTTACCCGATTATACAGACAATTTAAGATAATGGCAAACAATCAGGAATTAAGTGAACAGGAAATAGTACGCCGTCGCTCCATGGAGGCCCTCCGCGAGCGTGGCATCGATCCCTTCCCCGCCGCCGAATATGAAGTGACGGGACACACCGACGAAATCCGCGAAAATTTCTCCGACGAACTCAATCCGCCCCGCGAAGTGCGCGTGGCAGGTCGCATCATGAGCCGCCGCATCATGGGCAAGGCTTCCTTCATGGAACTCCAGGACGGCCACGGACGTATCCAGGTCTACGTCAGCCGCGACGACCTCTGCCCCGGCGAAGACAAGGAATTTTACAACGTCGTGTTCAAGAAACTCATGGATATCGGCGACTTCATCGGCGTTGAAGGGTTCGTATTCCGCACCCAGATGGGCGAAATCACTATCCACGCCCGCAACATCACTTTCCTCGGCAAGAGCCTGCGCCCCCTCCCCATCGTAAAGATGAAAGATGGCAAGGCATACGACGCCTTCACCGACCCCGAACTCCGCTACCGCCGCCGCTATGTAGACCTCGTGGTCAACAAGGGGGTGAAGGAAATCTTCGAAAAGCGCACCAAGATGTTCAATTCCATGCGCGAATACTTCAATTCGTTCGGTTATCTGGAGGTCGACACCCCGGTGCTTCAGGCTATCCCCGGCGGAGCCGCCGCGCGCCCCTTCATAACTCACCACAACGCTCTCGACATACCCCTCTACCTCCGCATCGCCAACGAACTCTATCTCAAACGCCTCATCGTGGGCGGCTTCGACGGCGTATACGAATTCTCCCGCAACTTCCGCAACGAAGGTATGGACCGCACACACAATCCGGAATTCACCGCCATGGAAATCTACGTCCCCTATAAGGACTACAACTGGATGATGACCTTCACCGAGAATATGCTCGAGAAAATCGCCATGGATGTCAACGGCACCACCAAAGTGATGGTTGGCGACAATGAAGTAGACTTCAAGCCTCCCTACCCCCGCATCACCATGCGACAGGCAATCCTCGACGCAACAGGATTCGATATCGACGGCAAATCCGAAGATGAACTCCGTGCCTTCTGCAAGGAAGCCGGCATCGAGGTAGACCCCGCGATAGGCAAAGGCAAACTCATCGACGAGATTTTCGGCGAAAAGTGTGAAGGCTCCTTCATCCAGCCCACATTCATCATCGACTATCCCATCGAAATGTCGCCCCTCACTAAGCGCCACCGCAACAATCCCGAACTCACCGAACGATTCGAACTCATGGTCAACGGTAAGGAACTCGCCAACGCTTACTCCGAACTCAACGACCCGATTGACCAGTACGAACGCTTCGTAGAGCAGATGCGACTCGCCGACAAAGGGGATGACGAAGCCATGGTCATCGACGCCGACTTCATCCGCGCCCTCGAATACGGCATGCCCCCCACATCAGGAATGGGTATCGGCATGGACCGCCTCGCGATGATCCTCACCGGCCAGTCCACTATTCAGGAAGTGCTCCTCTTCCCCCAGATGCGCCCCGAAAAAAAGGCTAAAAAAGAGGATGAGGAAGAGAGTGAAAACTCCGTAGAAGAGTAATTTAAATCAACCCCATAACCCACCCCGACATGAAAAACGAATTAGGACGAATAGGAGTGATCGGAGGCGGAAGTTGGGCCACGGCGCTGGCTAAACTTCTGATGAAGAACTGCGACCGCATCGTTTGGTATATGCACCGCCGGGACCGTATCGACGACTTCATCCGATACCGCCACAACCCGGTGTATCTCTCCGATGTTGCTTTCGATATCGAACGCATCGACTTCACCTCCGACATCAACGAAGCGTGCCGCATGGCAGACACTCTCGTCATCGCCGTCCCCTCTCCCTACTTCAAAGGGATTGCCGATGGTATCCGCGAAGATATCACACGCAAGTTTATCGTGTCGGCTGTAAAGGGTATCGTACCCGATGAGAATATGATCGTCACCGATTACATCTCATCGAAATTCCATTGCGCTGATGACCGCCTCATGGTCATCGGCGGCCCCTGCCACGCCGAGGAGGTGGCGCTTGAGCGACTCAGTTATCTCACCATCGGATGCCACGACACCATGCACAGCCGTGACTTCGCATCCCTGATAGCCGGTCCCAAACTCAAGACCATCATCTCCTCCGACGTTGCCGGCATTGAATACGGCGCCGTGCTCAAGAACGTCTACGCCATCGCCGGCGGCATAGTCAACGGTATGAAAGGGGGCGATAATTTCATGGCGATGCTCGTTTGCAACGCCATACGCGAAATGCGACGTTTCGTTGACGCCATCTCCCCGATGCCTGACCGCGACATAGACCGCTCCGCTTATCTGGGCGACCTGCTCGTGACCGCCTACAGTAAATTCTCGCGCAACCACAACTTCGGCTCCATGATCGGCAAAGGCTACAGCGTCAAAGCCGCAATGATGGAGATGGCTATGGTGGCTGAAGGATACTACGGCACCAAATGCATCTACGAGATAAACCGCGACACCGTGCACGTCGACATGCCCATCCTCGACTGCATGCACGCAATCCTCTACGAAAACCGCTCCGCGCGCCAAGCCATCGACCGCATCACCGACACCTTCTCCTGATTCCCCTCCCTCCCGCTTCTGTGCCTGAACTTCAGTTCAGAATCCCGCTCATCCCCAAAGCGCTCACTACCTTAAATCCTCTCCTCCCTCCATCAGGATAAAGAATAGAAATTATAATAACCCTTCGCAATCCGCAGGATTCCCCCGCAGATTGCATATAAAAATTTTAACTATGAAATCAATCAATTTAAACATTCAAGACGCTGTTTACTTCGCCGAGAAACAATTCGAGGCTAACAAAGATCAGGCAGTAGAGGCAATCTCAAAACTCGAAAACGGCACCGGCGCCGGCAACGACTTCATCGGCTGGGTAAATCTCCCCAAAGAGATCCCCGCTGAACTCGTAAACCGCATCAACGCCACTGCCGAGCGTCTGCGCGAAAACTGCGAATACGTAGTCTGCATCGGCATCGGCGGTTCCTATCTCGGCGCCAAGGCCGTAATCACCGCCCTCTCAGACTCCTTCGCAGATTTCTATGCTCCCGCTCCCAAATCTCCCAAGGTGCTCTATGCCGGTCAGAACATCGGTGAGGAATACACCGCCGAACTCCTCAAACTCCTCGAAGGTAAGAAATTCGGTATCATAGTGATCTCCAAATCTGGCACCACCACCGAACCCGCCATCGCCTTCCGTGTGCTCAAGGATCAACTCGAAAAGCAGGCAGGCAAGGACGCCGCGAAAGATCTCATCGTGGCAATCACCGACGCCAACAAGGGTGCCCTCCGCGCTATGGCTGACAAGGAAGGATACGAGACATACGTTATCCCCGACAACGTCGGAGGCCGCTTCTCAGTGCTCACTCCCGTGGGGCTTCTCCCCATCGCCGTAGCAGGCCACGACATCGCCCGCCTTATCGCCGGCGCCGCCGATATGCTTGAGGCTACCGCCCATCCCGGCGACGACAACATCGCCGAGACTTACGCCCGCGTGCGCAACGCCCTCTATGCGAGCGGCAAGAAAATCGAACTTCTCGTAAATTACAATCCCAAACTCCACTACTTCGCCGAATGGTGGAAACAACTCTATGGCGAAAGCGAAGGTAAGGAAGGCAAAGGTATCTTCCCCGCAAGCGTAGACAACACCACCGACCTCCACTCCATGGGACAATGGATTCAGGAAGGGGAACGCACCATCTTCGAGACCGTCATCTCCGTTAAGAAACCCGCCGTTTCCGTTCGCGTGCCTGAAAATGCTGAAAACCTCGACGGCATCAACTACCTCGCCGGCAAGAACATCGACGAAGTAAACAAGATGGCTGAACTCGGCACTAAAATCGCTCACGTAGAAGGCGGAGTGCCCAACATCCGCATCGAACTCGACAAACTCGACGAATACGTGCTCGGCGGCCTTATCTACTTCTTCGAAAAGGCTTGCGGAATCAGTGGCTACATCCTCGGTGTAAACCCCTTCAACCAGCCCGGCGTCGAGGCTTACAAGAAAAATATGTTCGCACTCCTCGAAAAACCCGGCTACGAAAAAGAGTCTGAAGCAATCAAAGCAAAACTCTGATCACTTCACACTGCAATAATCCCGCCGGTATCCGCAGACAGACACTCCGCAGGATTCATTACTGAAAAAACTGATCAAGTGTGCAGGACTATATGGTATAGCCCTGCACACTCTTTTTTACGCCCGTTAATTTTTCAGATTTCATATTTTTTATTATATTTGCATCTATGAAACGAATCGGATTGAATCTGCAACAATTCAGCCGATTACACTGAAATTAAATTCTGACTAATATAAACTTGACATGAAACAGATTTACTCTCTGCTTGCCACCTCCCTGATAGGCTGCGCCGCAGTGATGGCGCAGGATGCAGCCCAAACGATCTTCACCTACGCCACCGACCCGGATGCCGACGTAAAGGCTATCGGCTGGGGGCGCAAGACTGACAACGATGTCGCTATCCTCATCAACAACCCTGCATACGAAGGCTTCGAAATCATCGGCATCAGCGTCGATATCCCCTACATGGAAGGTTGCTCCGTGGCTCCCACCGGTAAGGCATGGCTTACTTCCGAACTCGCCGTAGACCCCGTCACATACGTCAATGTGCCCGATATCGGCACACCCGTAGAGAGCGAAATCATCAACCTCGGCAGCGAAGAAGAACCCCGTTACCGCCTTGACGTCACCTTCCCCATGCCCTACGTCATCCCCGCCGAAGGTGTCTACGTTGGCTACACCCTCACCGTGACAGCCCTCAAAAACTCCACCGCCAAATACCCCATGAGCATCGCCTCATCATCCAATCCTCAGGGCGGACTCTACATGCACGCCGGCTATAGCACCACCCTCGCCGCTCAACGCTATCAGAAATGGCACGACCTCGCAATGGCAAACGAAGCGGTGAGCACCATGCGCGTAATACTGCGCGGTGAGAGTATGTCGCACGGCGGCATCATCGTGCTCCCCGCCAAAGTATTCGCAAAGCAAGGCACCACTAAAGATCTCACCGTGGAATTCATCAACTACGGCTCTGAAAACGTCACTTCCGCCGATTATACCCTCGCCATCGGCTCAGAATCCGTAAAGGGTACTCTCAACTTCAACAACCCCGTAGCCACCCAGGAATCAGCCGCCGCCATCATCCCCCTCAGCGTCCCCGCCGAACGTGGCGACTACGCAGTGACCCTCACCACCGACAGGCTCAACAACGAAGAGAACCTCTACGCCAACAACACCTCCGAAGCCACCCTCATGGCTCGCCCCTGGATTCCTCGCAAGCGAGTACTCGTGGAGGAATACTCCGGCCTGTGGTGTGAATGGTGTCCCGAAGCATACGTAGCCATGCACCAACTCTATGATGCCTTCCCCGGCGACGTGGTGGGACTCGCATTCCATGTCAACGATCAGTTGCAGACAATCCCCTTGAGAAAAATGCCCGTCCCCACTCCCAATACTCCCGAAATGGACTTCGATCGCCACAGCGTCCTCACACTCTATCCGCAGGCAGGTGTGATGCTCGAAAACAGCCTCAATACCCTCGCTCCCGCCGACATCGACGTGAAACTCTTCTGGACCAACGCCGACAAAACCTCGCTCCGCGCCGAATCCAAAGTAAAATTCCTCGAAGGTGCCGACGATGGTCGCTACCGCCTGAGTTACGCCTTCGTTGAGGACAAAATGACCTCCCCAAAATTAAAGCAACGCAACATCTTCCTCGACCCCGCCGCCTACACCGCCGACTACTACAAAGGCCCATACTGGAATCTCTTCATCGGAAAAGGCTACACCGTAGAGGGGCTGGAATATGACGATATCGTGCTGAACTTCGACGACTGCAAAGGGATCGAAGACTCGCTCCCCGCCACAGTGGAACCCGATGCCACATACACCCACCACACCATCTTCAATCTCAGCGATGCCAAATGCGCATACTCTGAAAACCCCGAATATAACAAAAACATCATCATCAACCCCGGCAATCTCCGCGCCGTAGCAGTCCTGATCGACACCACCACCGGAAATGTGGTCAACGTCAACACCTCCGGCTACTCCGCTGATGCCGAAATCTACGACCCCGCCACCACATACGCCGCCACTATCCCTCAAGCCGAAGTGCTATACACCGAATATTACGCCCTCAACGGCATGCGCCTAAACTCGCGTCCCGCTTCCGGAGCCTACATCGCTGTAAAACACCTCACTGACGGCAACATCATCACTGCCAAATACTTGCAGTCACTGCAATAATGTTGCAGCCAACTGCTAAAATTTAAGAAAATTTAAGTCTCGGAGAGCAAATTTAAATCCTGATAAATTAGGAATTTGCTCTCCGAGATTGTATCTTTGCACGTGCAAAAAGATAATTGGGTTCTCCTCCCCCTCAAAAATAGAATTATTAATTTGCAAGCATAAATTTTTCCAATAATTCCTATTCTCTCCGATTACTCCAATAATTCCAAATCTTTCCGATTACTCCAATAATTCCAAATCTCTCCGATTACTCCAATAATTCCAAATCT
>CAMWSV010000023.1 GCA_947177015.1 uncultured Porphyromonadaceae bacterium | reverse complement strand
TTGGAGGAGATGTCGTAGACTACGCGGTTGATGCCGCGGACTTTGTTGATGATCTCGTTGCTTACCTTGGCGAGGAATTCGTAGGGGAGGTGAACCCAGTCGGCAGTCATGCCGTCGGTGGAGATTACGGCGCGGAGGGCACAGCAACTCTCGTAGGTGCGTTCATCGCCCATTACACCTACACTCTGCACCGGAAGCAACATTACTCCTGCCTGCCATACTTCATCGTAAAGTCCTGATTCGCGGAGATTGTCGATGAATATTTTGTCAGCCTGCTGGAGGATGCGCACCTTATCGGCAGTAACTTCCCCCAATATACGGATTCCGAGACCCGGACCGGGGAATGGATGACGCCCCAGAAGTGCGGCATCAATTCCGAGAGCCTTACCTACACGGCGAACTTCATCTTTGAAGAGGAGACGGAGCGGCTCCACGATGCTGAGATGCATCTTTTCGGGCAGACCGCCTACGTTATGATGGGACTTGATGGTGGCTGACGGACCCTTTACAGATACCGATTCGATAACGTCGGGATAGATTGTGCCCTGAGCCAACCATTTAGCACCTTCAAATTTCTGAGCCTCTTCGTTGAAAACCTCAATGAAGTCTCTGCCGATTACCTTGCGTTTCTGTTCGGGATCAGTCACACCCTTAAGGTCGGCATAGAAGCGTTCGGAAGCATCTACTCCTACTACGTTGAGCCCCATACCCTTATACTGAGCAAGAACATCTTCAAACTCGTTGGCGCGGAGCAGACCATTGTTGACGAAGATACACTGCAGGTTATGGCCGATAGCCTTGTTGAGCAGTACGGCAGCCACGGTGGAGTCAACGCCACCAGACAGACCGAGGATTACCTTGTCGTCGCCCAACTTCTCACGGAGTTCAGCCACGGTAGAGTCAATAAATGAAGCCGGACTCCAGGTGCCGGAACATCCGCAGATATCCATCACGAAATTTGAGAGGAGACGAGGTCCATCCGTGGAGTGGAACACTTCAGGATGGAACTGAATGCCCCAAGTGAGTTCGCCGGCAATATGATAAGCAGCAACACGCACATTGTCGGTGGAGCCGATTATCTCATAATTTGCAGGGATGGAGGTGATGGTGTCGCCATGAGACATCCATACTTGAGTGGGAGAGGGGAGACCCTTCATCAAGGGGTCTTCGGGGGCAACTACAGTGAGCATGGCGCGACCATACTCGCGGGAGGGGGCACCCTCCACTTCGCCACCGCCGAGCAGGGCGAGGAGTTGTGCTCCGTAGCATACGCCGAGCAGGGGGAGTTTACCTCTGATGGCGCTGAGGTCGGGACGCGGTGAATCAGCATCGCGCACCGATGAGGGACTGCCGGAAAGGATCACACCTTTCACATCAGCGTCGATAGCCGGCACCTTATTGAAAGGGTGAATCTCGCAGTATACGTTCAACTCACGCACTCGGCGCGCGATAAGTTGGGTATACTGGCTTCCGAAATCCAATATTAATATTTTTTCCATATAATTATTTATCGGAATGAATTAACGTGAATAGTTGGGAGCCTCCTTGGTGATAGTCACGTCGTGGGGGTGATTCTCAATCACGCCGGCAGAAGTGATGCGCACGAATTTGGCATTGTGGAGCGCTTCGATGTCGGGCGCACCGCAATAACCCATACCTGAGCGGAGACCGCCGATGAGTTGGTATACGGTCTCGCTGAGAGTACCCTTATACGGCACGCGAGCCTCGATACCCTCGGGTACGAATTTATTGCTGTCAGTCTTTTCCGACTGGAAGTAGCGGTCTTTAGAACCTGCCTTCATAGCGGAGATTGAACCCATACCGCGGTAAGATTTAAACTTACGGCCGTTATAGATGATAGTCTCGCCAGGAGATTCCTCAACGCCCGCGAGCATCGAGCCCATCATCACTGCATCGCCACCGGCTGCAAGAGCCTTCACCACATCGCCCGAATAGCGCAGACCGCCATCGGCGATAATCGGGATATTGTGGCGGTGAGCCACCTGAGAAGCATCATATATGGCTGAGAGTTGCGGCACACCCACACCTGCCACGATACGTGTGGTGCAGATAGAACCCGGACCGATACCTACCTTGATGCCGTCGGCTCCGGCTTCGATAAGCCACGCGGCAGCCTCGGCAGTGGCGATGTTACCCACCACTACATCGAGTTCGGGATATTTTTCCTTCACAGCCTTGAGTGTGTTGACCACATTGGCTGAGTGACCATGGGCGGTGTCGATGACTACTGCGTCCACACCTGCCTCCACAAGAGCATCCACACGCTGGATGGTATCGCTTGTCACGCCTACGCCGGCGGCTACTCTGAGGCGACCCTTAGAGTCCTTGCAGGCATTGGGGTAATCCTGAATCTTGGTGATATCGCGGTAGGTGATGAGTCCTACGAGAGTATTGTCGGCATCCACCACGGGGAGTTTCTCGATCTTATGGCGAAGGAGAATCTGAGAAGCCTCAGATAGATTCGGATTATTTGTGGTGACGAGGTGTTCTTTGGTCATCACCTCAGATATGGGGAGGGTCATATCTGTCTGGAAGCGGAGGTCGCGGTTAGTGACGATGCCCACGAGTTTTTTATTATCGTCCACCACGGGTATTCCACCGATGTGGTTTTCCTCCATGAGCGCGAGCGCATCGCCTACTGTCTGAGTGCCGGTGATGGTTACGGGGTCGTAGATCATACCGCTTTCGGCTCTTTTGACTTTGCGCACCTCAGCCGCCTGAGCGGAGATAGGCATATTTTTATGGATTACGCCGATGCCGCCTTCGCGAGCCATTGCGATGGCAAGGTCCGACTCAGTGACGGTATCCATCGCTGCCGACACGAAGGGGATGTTGAGACGGATATTGCGCGAAAAACGCGAGCCCAGGCTCACCATGTTGGGAGTAACTTCTGAGTAAGCGGGCACGAGGAGGACATCATCGAAGGTCAGACCTTCCTGGCTAATTCTTTCTTCTGCAAATGACATATCGAAATATTAAAATTCTTTGAGTTTTTCGGAGAGAGTGATGGTCTGAGTGCGGTCGGGCCCTACAGACACGATACCTACAGGAATACCTGTGAGTTCTTCAATCTTGCGTATGTAAGCCTTTGCAGCCTCGGGAAATTCATCGATAGAGCGGGTATTGGTGAGATCTTCGTTCCAGCCGTCCATTTCGATGAGTACAGGTTTGCAGCGTGCCAGGCGTGAGATTGTGGATGGTGGAGCCGTGATTACCTCGCCATCGAGTTCATAACCTACGCAGATGTTTACCTTTTCGAGCCCGGAGAGCACATCGAAAAGCATGAGTGCCCAATAGTCGATACCTGCCAACTGACCGGTGTAACGAGCCACGACGGCATCAAACCAACCCACACGGCGCGGGCGTCCGGTCACGGTGCCGTATTCATGGCCGCGTTCGCGGATTTCATGGGCGCGTTCATCAAAGAGTTCGGTGGGGAAGGGACCCTCGCCCACGCGGGTGCAATAAGACTTTGCCACGCCGAGCACGTTATCGATCCACTTGGGAGCGACCCCGGCGCCAACGCACACACCTGCCGATGAGGGACTCGAAGATGTGACGAAGGGATATGTGCCATGATCGCAGCAGAGCATCATACCCTGTGCGCCTTCAAAGAGGATTTTCTTTTCAGGCATTCGGATGTAAGAGTTGATAAGGGCTGAAGTATCGGTAATCATGGGCCCGATTACTTTTGCCAATTCCATATATCGGTCGTAAACCTCTTGGAAGTCATACTCCTTGAGACCGAGCATACGCAGTTCGAGATTCTTCACATCGAGAGCGGCGCGCAGTCGCTCGGCGAAATATTCAGGTTCGAGGAGATCGCCGATGCGCAGCCCGGTGCGGGCATACTTATCGCTGTATGTGGGACCGATACCCTTCTTGGTGGTGCCGATAAGTGCTTTACCCTTCTTGCTCTCGTAGGCACCGTCAAGGTCAGCGTGCCAGGGCATCACCATAGCGGCGCGATCAGAAATAAAGAGTTGGTAATCGGTGATACCACGGTCATGGAGTTTTGCCAATTCGGCAACTACAGATTCCGGATTCACCACCATACCGTTCGCCATCACGTTTACGGTGTTGGGATTGAAGACACCCGAAGGGATACTCTGGAGAGAATATTTATTGCCGTCGAATGCCACTGTGTGACCGGCATTGTTGCCCCCCTGATAGCGTACTACCATATCGGCGCGACAGGCGAAGTAATCGGTGATTTTACCTTTGCCTTCATCGCCCCATTGGGAGCCTATTACGACTAAGCGTTCTGACATTTTTTTCAGTGTATGTGATTATGAATTTTATAAGTTAAGGAGGGAGGAGGATGCAAAAGCGATGCTTTTGAACGGAACGGCTTCGCGCTTACCGGGAGATACGGCTGAGGGTCGCAAACTCTGATCCGGCGGAATTAGTCGAGGCCGTTGCGCTTGTAGATATGGTCTACATTCTTCATGTAATAGTCGAGAGTGAAGCAGGCGTCGAGTTCCTCATCGGTGAGCATCTCGCGGATTACGGGATTTTCGCGGAGAAGATCCTGATAAGCGGCGCCCTGAGCCATGGCCTGCATAGCGATGGGCTGCACGGTGTCGTATGCCTTTTCACGAACGAAGCCCTTATCTATCAGAGCGTTCATTACGCGCTGAGCGAAGATGACGCCGTTAGTCATATAGATATTCTGCTTCATTCTGTCTTCAAACACAACGAGATTCTCGAGAATACCCATCATGCGATTGAGCATATAGTCGAGAAGGATAGTTGCATCGGGCATGATGATACGCTCGGTGGCGGAGTGAGAGATGTCGCGTTCGTGCCAGAGCGCCACGTTTTCGTAGGCAGTCGCCATATAACCGCGCAATACTCTTGCGCAGCCGCAGATATTTTCGCTTGAAACCGGATTGCGCTTGTGAGGCATGGCGCTTGAACCCTTCTGACCTTTACCGAAAGATTCCTCAACTTCGTGCACTTCGGTGCGTTGGAGGTTGCGCACTTCGAGAGCCATCTGTTCGAGGGATGCGCCAATCAGGGCGATAGTCGCCATATAGTAGGCGTGGCGGTCGCGCTGGATAACTTGGGTAGAAACCTTCGAACTCTCGATGCCGAGATGTTCGCACACGTAGTCCTGCACAAACGGGGGGATATTTGCGAAGTTACCTACTGCACCGGAAATCTTGCCTACCTCGACGCCGCGGGCAGCCTCATCGAAGCGCTTGATATTGCGGCGCATCTCTTCGAGCCAGAGCACCCACTTGAGCCCGAAAGAAGTGATATCGGCGTGAATACCGTGTGTGCGGCCGATGCAGGGGGTATATTTGAAGCGGAGAGCCTGGCGCTTGAGGACATCCTCAAAACGCTTGAGATCATCGCGCAGAATTGCATTGGCTTGAGTGAAGAGATAGCCGTTGGCTGTGTCAACTACGTCGGTGGAGGTGAGACCATAGTGTACCCACTTGCGTTCATCGCCGAGCGATTCGGAAACGGTGCGGGTGAACGCCACGATGTCATGGCGTGTCTGGAGTTCGATCTCCTTGATACGATCGATATTGAAAGTGGCTTTCTCGCGCAACTTTACAATATCTTCGGCGGGTACTACACCCAGTTCTCTCCAGGCTTCGGCGGAAAGCAGTTCCACTTCGAGATAAGCCCGGAATTTATTTTCTTCAGTCCAGACGTCGCGCATGACGTCTCTACCATAGCGTTCGATCATTTTTATATGTATTTAATTCTAAACGATGACATGCCGAGGATTATTATTTATCTCACCCTGCGTGCCGATCGAATTTGTTTTATATATTGATTACCATTGCATTTTGCGGGTATAACAGTCGAGAGTATTCTCCATCAGGCACGCAATAGTCATCGGGCCTACACCACCGGGCACCGGAGTGATTACTCCTGCCTTGGGTTCTACTTCCTCGAAATCCACATCGCCGCAGATCTTACCCGTAGCAGGATCGCGAGAGATTCCTACGTCAATCACAGCCGCACCCTCCTTGACCATATCTCCCTTGATGAGTTTGGGCTGCCCGATAGCCACCACCAGTATATCTGCCTGGCGGGTGATGGAGCCCAGATCTACCGTGTGAGAGTGAGCGATAGTCACGGTGGCGTTGCGGTCGAGGAGAAGTTTTGCCACCGGGAATCCGACGATATTGCTGCGGCCGATGACTACGGCATGTTTGCCGGCAATCTCAACGCCTGCCTTATCGAGCAATTTGATGATGCCTTTGGGAGTGCAGGCGCGTATGCCGGGTATGCGGTGCCAGAGGGCATCTACATTCCTGGCGTGAAACCCGTCTACATCCTTTGCCGGATCTATCGCCTCGATGACACGGTGTTTACGTATATGCTTGGGCAGTGGGAGTTGCACAAGAATGCCGTCTATGCCGTCGTCATGGTTAAGTTCCTTAATTTTATCGATTAATTCGTGCTCGGAAATAGACTCCGGGAGATTAACCTGCGTGTGAGAGAACCCTACATCCTCGGCTGCCTTACCTTTGGAGCGGACATAGCCGGCAGAAGCGGGGTCATCGCCCACGAGAATAACACAAAGGTTAGGCTCGCGACCATATTCAATCTTATAACTCGCCACTTTGCGGGCGATGTTTTCTTTTACCTCTTTTGCTAATTCTTTACCACTAATAATCATCCGGATGTAAGATTGTAATGAAACCTGTCAAAGTGCCTGGTTGCCGATGTCGTTGCGGTGGAAGAGATTATCACATTCGATAGCCTCAACCCCCTTCATGGCCTGTGCGTGAGCAGCCTGCAGATCGGGACCCATACCGGTCACCATCAGCACGCGACCTCCGGCAGTGAGTATGCGGCCGGCATCGTCAGAAGTGCCCATGTGGTAGACTCTATTCTCCACTTTGTCAAGACCTTTGATTTCGGCACCCTTCTCATATTTGCCGGGATAACCCTTTGCTGCAAGTACCACACCCAGACAGGCATCCTTGCTCCAGCGGGTAGCACAATCCCAACCCTCTACGGCTGACTCAAACAGGTCGTAGATATCAGATTCAAGACGGGGGAGTACAACTTCCGTTTCCGGATCGCCGAAGCGGGCGTTAAACTCAATTACTTTCGGACCATCCTTAGTGAGTATGAGTCCGCCGTAAAGCACACCAACAAAGGGGACACCTTCAGCCACAAGTCCTTCGGCAGCAGGGATCATGATATGTCGCAGGGCATCCATGCGGATGTCTTCGGAGATGAACGGTACGGGGCTGTATGCACCCATACCGCCGGTGTTAGGACCTTTATCGCCGTCGAAGGCGCGCTTATGGTCCTGAGCGATAGCGAGCGGGTAAACACGATCGCCACTGACTACACACATGAACGAGAATTCCGGACCCTCCAGAAATTCCTCAACGATGACCTTACCCTCGCCGAAAGATGCATCAAGAAGCATATCGCTGAGAGCGATCTCCGCCTCTTGGTAGGTTTCTGCCACGACAACACCTTTGCCGGCAGCCAGACCATCATACTTAATTACGGCAGGGAGCGGACGCTCCTTGACGTAGGCGAGAGCCTCGTTGAAGTCGGTGAATGTGCGGTAGTCGCCGGTGGGGATATGATATTTATGCATCAATTGCTTGGCAAACTCCTTGCTGCTTTCGATGCGTGCGGCACCCTTGGTGGGGCCGAAGATTTTCAGTCCTTCGCGATGGAACACGTCGGCAACGCCGGCGGCAAGCGATGCTTCCGGACCTACCACCGTGAGATCAATCGAATTCTTTTTGGCAAAATCAGCAAGGGCATCAACGTCGTCCACCTTGATATTTACGCACTCCGCCTGGCGGGCTATCCCGGCGTTGCCGGGTGCGCAATAGATTTTACCTACTTTATTTGAACGCGCAAGGGCATCGACGATCGCGTGTTCGCGACCGCCGCTGCCGATGACGAGTACACTGTTTTTCTCAGACATATACTCTTGGAATTAATGTTTGAAGTGACGCATGCCTGTGAAGAGCATGGTGATACCCTTTTCGTTGGCCTTACGGATTGCATCTTCATCGCGGATGGAGCCACCGGGCTGTACGATTGCGGTGACGCCGAAACGCGAAGCGAGTTCCACAGTGTCGTCGAAGGGGAGGAATCCGTCGGAAGCCATTACGAGACCTTCCTTATATCCGGCATCGCGTGCCTGACGCAGTGCGATTTCTGCTGAACCGACACGATTCATCTGACCGGCACCAACGCCGAGTGTCATGCCATTTTTGACTACACAGATAGCGTTAGACTTTACGTGCTTCACGATCTTCCAGCCGAAGTTCATATCCTTGAGTTCAGCCTCGCCGGGATGGCGCTCTGTCACGCACATTGACTCAACGATAGGTTTGATCTCAACGTCGGCTTCCTGCACGAGCAGACCGCCGTTGACCCCTACGTATTGTTTTGAAGTCTTCTTGCTATTGTCCATCTTGACCTCAAGCAGGCGGAGATTCTTCTTGGAGGCGAGCACTTCGAGTGCTTCGGGAGTGAACTCGGGAGCCATGACAATCTCAAGGAAGATCGGTTTCATTAGAGTAGCCACTTCAGCGGTGAGCGGACGGTTCATAGCCACGATACCGCCGTAGATGCTGACCTTGTCTGCCTCATAGGCGTGGAGCCAAGCCTCTTTGAGGTCGTGGCCTACAGCCGCGCCGCAGGGATTCATGTGCTTCAGTCCGACGCAGAAGGGCTCTTCAAACTCTCGGACGATGTTGAGCGCCGCATTGGCATCCTGAATATTATTGTAGGATAGTTCTTTACCACCTAACTGGCGGGCGAAAGCCACCGAATAGGGAGTCTCCTTATCGGCGCGATAGAATGCTGCCTGCTGGTGGGGGTTCTCACCATAACGGAGTGTCTGCACGATATCGAAGTTGAGGAAGAGTTTCTCCGGCATACCTGCCTGCTTGCGCATATATGTGGCGATATGAGAGTCATATTCGGCAGTGTGGGTGTAAGCCTTGGCAGAGAGCCGCAAGCGTGTGGCGGGGGTAGTGTTGCCCGAAGATTTGATTTCATCGAGCACGATAGCGTAATCATCGGGATCGCACACTACAGTGACATCGCTGAAATTCTTGGCGGCAGATCGGAGCATCGAAGGTCCGCCTATATCGATATTCTCCACGGCATCCTCCATCGTGACCCCTTCCTTGGCGATGGTAGCCTCGAAGGGGTAGAGGTTGACGCAGACCATATCGATCAGTCCGATGCCATTGGCTTCGAGTTGCACCATGTGGTCGGGGAGATCGCGTCTGCCGAGCAGAGCGCCATGAACTTTCGGGTGGAGAGTCTTCACGCGGCCGTCGCAGATCTCCGGAAATCCGGTGATGTCGCTGATGTTAATCACTGTGATTCCGGCGTCACGCAGAGTCTTCATGGTGCCTCCGGTGGCTATGATTTCCCAGCCGAGGTTGCTGAGGGCTGTGGCAAATTCCACAATTCCTCTTTTATCTGATACGCTTATTAACGCTTTCATTTTATATTCTGATATTTAAAATAAGAGTGAGGCAATCAGAGCAGAGTCACCCCTTTGCCTTTGATAACCTTGCCTATCACCTTCGGATCCTCACCTTCGGCACGGAGCACTTCGAGAGTACGCTCGGCATCTTCGGGAGCCACGGCGATAACCATACCGATACCCATGTTGAAGATATTGAACATTTCGCGGTGAGGCACGTTGCCGTATTTCTCAAGCATCTTGAATACCGGGAGAATTTCCCAACTTCCTTCGGAGATTTCCACACCCTGACCATCCTTGAGGATACGCGGAATGTTCTCGTCGAAGCCGCCGCCGGTGATGTGAGCGAGACCGTGAATGTCTACCTCCTTAAGGAGATTGAGCACCGGGCGCACATAGATGCGGGTAGGGGTGAGAAGAACTTCGCTGAGAGTCTGACCGTGGGTTTCGGGCAAAGTATCGGTATAAGCGAATGAATTGTCGGTGATGATTTTTCTGACAAGGCTGAAACCGTTGGAGTGTACACCGGAGGAGGGGAGGCCGATGAGGATATCGCCTACGCTGACCTTGGAGCAATCGATAAGTCTGGATTTCTCAACGGCTCCAACGGTGAATCCTGCGATATCGTATTCATCTTCGTCATACATGCCGGGCATTTCGGCGGTTTCGCCACCCACGAGAGCACATCCTGCCTGTCGGCAACCTTCAGCCACACCTGCCACGATAGCCTCAACGACTTCGGGATGATTCTTGCCTACTGCCACATAGTCGAGGAAGATAAGGGGCTGTGCGCCTTGAGCGAGTACATCGTTGACGCACATTGCCACGGCATCGATACCGATAGTGTCGTGTCGGCGAGCGTCAAAGGCAATTTTCAGTTTGGTGCCGACGCCGTCGGTGCCGCTCACGAGAATCGGATGTTCATAGCCTAATGAGCCGAGGTCGAACATACCTCCGAAACTTCCGATATTTCCCATCACGCCGGGGCGATCGGTGGATTTTACGTGTTTCTTGATACGGCTTACTACTTCGTAGCCTGCTTCAAGATTCACACCGGAGTCTTGATATGATTTTGCCATGATGGATCTTCCGGAATTATTTAAGATTTTTGAGACGGCCGTCGATTTCTTCGTATGCTTCGATTACATTGCCGAGGTCGCGACGGAAGCGATCTTTATCAAGTTTCTTGTTTGTCTCAGTATCCCAGAGGCGACAAGTGTCGGGACTGATTTCGTCGGCGAGGACTATCTTGCCGTCGGCAGTCTTACCGAATTCAATCTTGAAGTCGATCAGACGGATGCCGATTTCCTTGAACATTTCCTGGAGTACTTTATTGATGCGTGCTGTCATGTCGTAGATGTCAGCGAGTTCTTCATAAGTTGCTGCGCCGAGGGCTACTGCGTGGTGATCGTTGATCAGGGGGTCACCGAGTTCATCGGCTTTGTAGCAGATTTCGAAGATGGTGTGGGGTGCGGGTGTACCCTCTTCTATTCCGAGGCGTTTTGCCATAGATCCGGCGATAACGTTGCGTACGATCACTTCGAGAGGGACGATGTCGACCTTGTAGCAAAGTTGGTCGCGATCGTTGATAGTCTCGATGTGGTGAGTGGGGATTCCGGCTTCTTTGAGGCGATTGAAGATGATAGTGGAGATTTCATTGTTAAGACGACCTTTATTGTCGATGTCTGCTTTCTTTTCTCCGTTGAACGCTGTGGCAGCGTCTTTGTAGTGGATGATTACTTTATCGGGCTCATCAGTTGCGAATACTTGTTTGGCTTTCCCTTCGTAAAGCATTTCTCCTTGTTTCATCTTGATTTAATTTTTATTTTTGGTTTATGAATTTTAATTGGAGTTATTGGACTTTGTCGGACTTTGTCGGACTTTGTCGGACGGGTCAGACTTGGTCGGACGGGTTGGATTTGGTCGGACTTGGTCGGACTTGGTCAGACTGATTCCTTTATTCCTTGAAGTATCTGACGGCGTTGGAGAAGAGGTTCTGGTTTTTGTTGCCGTGAATATTCTTCATGAGCCCTTCGGCATAGCGTTCGGAGTGTCCCATCTTGCCGAGGATGAGTCCGTCGGGCGAGATGATACCTTCGATTGCGAATGTGGAGCCGTTGGGGTTGTAAGGGGAGGTCATTGTGGCGTGTCCTCCGGGATCGGCATATTGGAAGGCGATCTGTCCGGCTGCGAGGAGTTTCTCAGCCAGTTCGGGAGAACAGGTGAATTTGCCTTCGCCGTGGGAGGCGGCGATGGAGTGAAGTTCGCCGATGGTGAATCCGTCGAGCCAGGGAGATGCAAGTGATCCTACGCGGGTAGTCACGATCTGAGAAATATGGCGGTTGATGTCGTTGTGGAACAGCGTGGGAGACTCAGCCGAGAGATCACCGATGCGTCCGTAGGGAAGCAGACCACTCTTGACGAGAGCCTGGAAACCGTTGCAGATACCGATGATAAGTCCGCGGCGTGAAAGCAGACGTTCTACGGCTGCCTTGATCTTATCGTTCATCAAGACGGAGGCGATGAATTTACCGCTGCCGTCGGGTTCGTCGCCCTGTGAGAAACCTCCGGAGAGAGCCAGAATATGGCAATCGTCGATGCCGGCAACGATTTCATTTACCGATTCATCAATGTCAGCGGGCGTGAGATTACGGAATACACAAGTACGTGTCTCCGCTCCTTCGCGAGTGAACGCCTTGATCATATCGTAATCGCAGTTGGTGCCGGGGAAGAGGGGGAGGAATACCCGCGGATGAACGGTCTTTTCCCCGGGCCATTTGCCGGTGAATACGGGGCCATCGGCTTGCGGTGCCTCGCCGCTGATTCCGGAGCGATCGGGATAAACTTCACAGAATTTAGCCTGATTTGACTTTTCGAGTTCTTCGATTGAGAGCGCGGTACCGTTGATGATAAGTTCGGGGGCTGCGATGGTCTCACCGATCAGTTCGAAAGCGGGATTATCGATTTCCTCAACGGCTTCCACCATGATAGAGCCCGGCAGGAGGTTGAAGAGTTCATCTTCATTGACTTTGACGTCAGCCCCGATAGCATTGCCGAACGACATTTTGGCGAGAGCCTCAGCCATACCGCCGGCACCGATAGCGTAAGCACTTACTACTGAGCCCTCTTCAATAAGATTTTCGAGAGCATGGAAATTATTTTTGAGAGTCTCGGTATCGGGGAAGTAATCTTTCCGTGGATTATGGCGCAGGATATAGATTTTATGTCCTTTCTCCTTAAATTCCGGAGAGATTACGCGGCGGGCATCAACGATGCCTACGCCGAAGGCGATCAGTGTGGGGGGCACGTTGATATCGGCAAAGGTGCCGCTCATGGAGTCCTTACCACCGATAGAAGGGAGACCGAATTCCAACTGCATGCGCAAAGCGCCGAGCAGAGCCGCAAGGGGGAGCCCCCATGCCTTATCGGAATTCATCTTTTGGAAATACTCCTGATAAGAGAATCTCATGCCGGAATGTTTCTGACCGGCAGCCACGGCTTTTGCTACGGCATCCACCACGGCGTAAGCGGCACCGTGATATGGACTCCATGCGGAGATTTCGGGGTTGAAACCGAAAGCCATCAGTGATGCAGTATTTGTGTGGCGGTTGCCTACGGGTAGTTTCTGCACGCTGACCTGAGTTTCGGTAGCCTGACGCTTGCCTCCGAAGGGCATAAGCACTGTGGAAGCACCGATAGAAGAGTCAAACATTTCGATGAGACCCTTCTGAGAGGTTACATTGGGGAGAGCGAGAGTGGCCTCGAATTTCTCCTTGAGGTCGGCACCTTCAGGATTGCGGCGGAAAGGATCTTTATCCTCTACAGCCTCTACGACCGCCTTGGCGTAGTGGGGGGCGCCGGCAGAATCGATAAACTCGCGGCTGAGGTCGGCTGCAATTTCGCCGTTATATAACATTCGCATACGGGCAGTATCAGTAACGTCTGCCACGTGGGTGACTTCGAGATTCTCCTCAGCGCAATATTTTTCGAATTCATCGCGGTCTTTGGGGTCGATCACGACACTCATTCGTTCCTGCGATTCTGAAATGGCGAGTTCCGTGGGATTAAGACCGGAATATTTTGTGGGCACGCGGTCGAGATAAATGTCAAGACCATCGGTAAGTTCACCGATAGCGACGCTGACACCGCCGGCGCCGAAGTCGTTTGATTTCTTGATGAGTCGCGTCACTTCCGGACGGCGGAAGAGACGCGCGATCTTGCGTTCTTCGGGAGCATTACCTTTCTGCACTTCCGAACCGCACTCTTCGAGAGAAGAAGTGGTGTGTTCCTTTGACGAACCGGTGGCACCACCGATACCGTCGCGTCCGGTACGTCCGCCGAACATAAGGATGATATCGCCGGGGACGGGGCGTTCGCGGCGCACGTCATCGGCTTTAACGGCACCTACTACGGCACCCACCTCAAGACGCTTGGCTACATAACCGGGGTGATAGATTTCGCGCACGTGGGTAGTGGCGAGACCGATCTGGTTGCCATACGAACTATACCCGGCGGCGGCGCGGAGCGAGATTACACGCTGTGCAAGTTTGCCTGCCATAGTGTCGGCTACCGGTTGCCAGATATTACCGGCGCCGGTAACGCGCATAGCCTGATAGACATAACTTCGCCCGCTCAGCGGGTCGCGGATTGCGCCGCCCAGACAGGTGGAAGCACCGCCGAAAGGTTCAATCTCTGTGGGGTGATTATGGGTTTCATTTTTGAACTGAAGGAGCCAGCGCTCACTCTCGCCGTCGACATCTACATCGACGAATACGGAGCAGGCATTGTTTTCCTCACTCTGTTCCATATCATCGAGCAATCCCTGTTTGCGGAGATATCGAGCGCCGATAGTGGCGAGATCCATCAGGCAAAGACTCTTGTTCTCGCGGCCGAGATCGCGGCGGATACGGTGCCACTCCTCTACGGCGGCGCGGATATCGTCGGCTATTATAGAATCCTCCACCTGAATATCGGTGAGATTAGTGGTGAAGGTAGTGTGGCGGCAATGGTCGCTCCAGTATGTGTCGAGAATTCGCAGTTCAGTTTCGTTGGGATCGCGGCCTTCACCTTTGAAATAATCCACTACTTCCATCAGATCATCGGCATTCATGGCGAGACCCATATCCTTGCAATAAGCGGCAGCGTCGGCAGCCGTTATGTTGCGGAACCCATCGAGGATTTCTACGGGCGAAGCCACCGCTTTATCTGCGGGGGCGAGCCGGGAGAGGTCTTTACGGCGCGACTCAACGGGGTTGATGCAATAATGGGCGATTTTTTCGAGATCTTCGGCAGAGACTGCGTCATCGAAAATAAGGAGGCGCCCCGAACGGATTTCCACCTCGGCATCCGGCTGGAGGAGTTTGACGCAATCCAAGGCAGAAGCGGCACGCTGGTCAAACTGGCCCGGGAGGAACTCCATAGCGAGATGGGGGTGACCGGTATATTGCGCATCGAAATCGGGAGTAAACTCCACACGGTCGGTAGCGGGTTCGGCAAAGACGCGAGCGGCTGCCTTATTGAGTAAATCATCGGAGAATCCGAAGAGATCATATACGGCGATCAAGCGGAGAGATTTGATGTCGAGACCGAGGTTATTGTTAAGTTCATTTCGCAGGCTTTCAGCCTCAATTCGATAGGGTTCGGTTTTTTCGACAAAGATTCTATGTCTGGAATCGGTCATTGCTATAAAAAGATTAATCCTGAGATTCATTTGCGGCGAGCACGTTGGCTGCCTGTTTAGCACGGAAATCGGCGAGTTTGTCGCGGAGGGAAATGTCGGTGACAGCCATGATTTCAATAGCGAGGAGAGCGGCATTTTTAGAGCCGTCGATAGCCACGCAAGCCACGGGTATACCACTTGGCATCTGCACCATGGAGAGGAGCGAATCGATACCTTCGAGAGATCGGCTTTTAACGGGGACTCCGATTACGGGGAGAGTGGTGAAGGCGGCTACCACACCGGCGAGGTGAGCGGCACCTCCGGCAGCGGCGATGACGGCGGCGAAACCGCGGTCGCGGAGAGATTCCACCCATTGCTGCAGTGCAGCGGGAGTGCGGTGAGCAGAGAGGATTTTTACTTCATGCTCTACGTCGAAATCATTAAGGATTTCGGAGGCTCCGGCCATTACGGGGCGGTCGGAAGCGGACCCCATTACGATACCTACTTTCATAATATCTTTTTTACTTCTATATACAAAAAGACGTGACCGCGTAAGGTATTCCACCTAACGCGGCCGTTATATATTAAAATTTCCTGAAGCGGGCAGGGCATATCCGTTCAATCGGGCACGAATCGCCACACAGCGATTTGCCGAGAACTTAGCGCGGGATATGTGTTTCGACTGGCTCATTCAGGAACTCTGTTTCGGTTGTCAAATATCCGTTGCAAAGTTAATAATTTTTTCCGGGATGAGCAAATTTATTAATTTTTATTTGAGAATTTAACCTTGTTGATTGGCTTTCAACACAAAGTGAGGTGTCTCAGCCAGACCGAGCATAGGAATATCATCGATTGAATCGCCCCAAGCCTCGATACTTCTGGATTCCAGGTCCGGGAATCTCATTTGCAGCCGTCTTACTTTCTCTTCACCTTTACAATTGGGTGTGGAGAAGCGGCCTGTCAGGATGCCATCCTTGATTTCGGCTTCAGTGGCTATCACATCATCAAAGCCATGATGCTTGGCCCAGGGTAAAATCCAGAATGACGGACTTGCGGAAACTATGACGGAAGTGTCAGCGGTATCGGCAGGGGGGAGAGTGTCAATCACGGAAGTGATAATTCTTCTGTCAAGAATATTTATGAAAGATTCCGCTTTCTGCCGCATCCGATCGAAGGGTAAACCGTGGTATAGATTGAAGAAAATCTTTTCCTTTGCGATAGAAGCATCGATTAATCCAAGCAACTTCCATTTAATGAGAGTAGGGATTGATTTGAGGATGGCACATACAAGACGCACCGGGGAGAGGGCGTGAATCGGAAATAGAATGAAGGAATCACCGGCAATCAGAGTGCCATCGAAATCGTATGCTTTGATTTTACCGCTCATTTCAGGAATATTTAATGTGATTGTATGCAAATAGAGGGCCTTATAAGCAGAAGGAGACAGTTATTGCTGATAGAGATTTTTAAGAATAAAAAGGGCGAAGAGGTTGATAAAGGGATTGATATGCGGATTAAACGCTGTAGATGATGTAGCCTACAGTGAGGGTCCAGAGCAGTATTATCGCTTGAATTATTCTATCGTGCAGAAGAATTGCAGTGGGGCTTCCTCCCTTGTTGTCTTTTATTAAAAGCCATAAATAGCGGAATATACCGAGGATAACGAACAGAGAGGTGTAAATCAGTGTATCGTTATGATAATGCTCTTGCGAATATGGAGAGACGCTCCATAGAATATAGACTATTACCGATGTGATTCCTACAATTATTGCAAACCAATCAAGGAATTTCAGGCTATAGTGGCGGAGGTTGGCACGACTGACTATATTTTTTTTCAATGCGAGCCGGAGTTCGTAGCGACGTTTACCTACGGCGAGCATCAGAGCCAAAAGTGCCACGAGGAAGATTGTCCAACAAGTGAGATATACACCGGCTGCTATCGCTCCCGCCCATATACGTAGAACAAAGAAAGTGGCGATCAGAAGCACATCGATTACGATTATCCGTTTCAGAAAAAAACTGTAGCCGAGATTAAGGATAAGGTAGCAACTTAACGGAATCCATAGAGAGCGGATATTTACTGAATCGGAAATAAATATTACAACAGTCACAGCAGCCAGGAGCAGGAATGATATGCAGAATGCCGATCGTGGAGAGATGGCGCCGCTTGCAACGGGGCGATTACATTTATGCGGATTTAGTGCATCGTATGGAGCATCCACAGCATCATTGATGCAATAAATTGCGCTTGAAGTAAGAGAAAACAGCAAGCAGGCTATTATTGCATTAACAGAGGCATCAGGATAACAGACTCTGCCGCTCAGGAATAGAGGCAGGAGTACGAAAATATTCTTGACCCACTGTGCAGGGCGCATCAGGCGTATTATATCTTTTATTGACACGGGAAGAAATCAGTAATTAGATATAGTAATATTGTTTATTCCGGAGATGTGATTGAATATTCCG
>CAMWSV010000022.1 GCA_947177015.1 uncultured Porphyromonadaceae bacterium | reverse complement strand
CCTCATGATCAAGGCAGGCAACGCCGATTGCATGGTGGCAGGTGCGCTCAGCCCCACATCTCACGTGCTTCGTGCCGCTTTCCAGATCCTTAAGACCAAACCGGGCATCTCGGTAGTTTCCGGCGCGTTCATCATGCTTCTTCCCGAAAACGTACCCTACGGCGACGAGCACATGCTCATCTTCGCCGACTGTGCCGTGGTGCCCGATCCCACAAGCGAGGAACTCGCTCAGATCGCCGTGGAGACTGCCAAGACCACCAAAAACATCGCCGGGCTCGACCCGCGTGTGGCTATGCTCAGTTTCTCAACATGGGGCTCCGCAGAGCATGAACGCGTAGATAAGGTGCGCAACGCCGTGGAAATCGCCAAGCAGATGGATCCCTCGCTCTGCATCGACGGCGAATTGCAGTCTGACGCCGCTATCGTGCCCGAAGTTGCAGCCAAGAAGGCTCCCGGCAGCGTAGTGGCAGGCCACGCGAACACCCTCATCTTCCCCTCGCTCGAAGTGGGCAATATAGCCTATAAACTCGTGCAGCGTCTCGCCGGTGCCGGCGCAGTTGGTCCCATCCTGCAGGGTCTCGCCGCTCCGGTCAACGACCTCTCACGCGGCGCCACAGTGGAGGATATCATCAACACCATCATCGTGACCTGCAATCAGGCTATCGGCGAAAAAAAGGCTTAATCACATCCTAAATACATCTGATAATTCAAATCAAAATATAAAAATTTAGACAATGAAAATTCTTGTGCTCAACTGCGGCAGCAGCAGCGTGAAATATAAACTCATCGAATCCGATACCAAAGAGGTGCTCGCCGAAGGCGGCGTAGAGAAAATCGGTCTGCCCGACTCTTTCCTCAAATTCAAACGCCCCGATGGCTCAAAGGAAACTATCGTGGTGAATATGCCCGACGCCAAAGAGGCTGTCCGCCAGGTGCTCCGCGTGCTCACCGACCCGAAAGAGGGTGTGATCAAGAGTTTCGACGAAATCCAGGCTGTTGGTCACCGCGTGGTGCATGGCATGGAGAAATTCAACAAGTCTGTGCTCATCACCCCTGAAGTTATCGAGAAGGTTAAGGAGTGCTACCCCGTGGCTCCTCTCCATAACCCCGCCAATATCACCGGCATCGAGGCTGTAAGCGAAATTCTCCCGGACGTGCCCCAGGTAGGCGTATTCGACACCGCTTTCCATCAGACCATGCCTGCCAAGGCATTCATGTATGCTCTCCCCTACGAGGATTATGAGAAGTATGGCGTGCGCCGCTATGGCTTCCACGGCACTTCTCACCGCTATGTATCACGTCGTGCCTGTGAATTCCTCGGTCTCCCCTATGAGCAGCAGCGCATCATCACCTGCCACATCGGCAACGGCGCATCAATCACTGCCATCAAAGACGGAGTCAGCATCGACACTTCTATGGGTCTCACCCCCACCGAGGGTCTGATGATGGGCACACGCTGCGGCGACGTCGATCCGGGCGCGCTCGTATATCTTATGGAACGCCTCAACCTCGACGCGGCAGGTCTGATGAAACTTATCAACAAACAGAGCGGCGTAGCCGGCGTATCTGAAATCTCAAGCGATATGCGCGACATCGAAGACGCAGTGGCTCGAGGCGACGAGAAGGCTATTCTCGCCCTCGACATGTATGAATACCGCATCCTCAAATATATCGGTGCTTACACCGCTGTGCTCGGCGGCGTCGACGTCATCGTATTCACCGGCGGTGTAGGCGAAAACCAGATCGGCACCCGCGAGAAGATCTGCAAGCAACTCGCCTTCCTCGGCATCACTTTCAATGCCGAAGCCAACAAGGTGCGCGGTGAGGAAATCGAAATTTCAGGCAAGGATTCAAAAGTGAAGGTAGTAGTCATCCCCACCGATGAGGAGATGATGATCGCCCGCGACACTGCCGACATCGTCAAAGCCCTCTGATAAATCTCTCCTCTCTCCTCGCCCCTCTCTCTCCTCAATCTCCTCACCCCTCACCCCTCACTTCATCTCCTCCAAATATTCCAATCTCCTCCAAATATTCCAATCCCCTCCAATCCTCTCCGACAATATCTTCAAAAATCCCGTAAACTGCAATTACAATGCTATCAGAAATCCTGTGGAATGCTGACCCGATAATCTTCTCACTCGGTCCGCTGAGTGTGCGTTGGTATGGACTGATGTTTGCCATCGGCTTCTTTATCGGCTATCAGATTGTAGCCCGGATGTTCCGCCACGAAGGGGCTCCCGAAAGTTGGCTCGGTGTGCTACTCATCTATCTTGTGGCAGGCACCATCATCGGTGCTCGTCTCGGTCATGTATTCTTCTATGAATGGGACTATTACTCTCAGCATCCCGGAGAAATCCTCCAGGTCTGGAACGGTGGGCTCGCCAGCCACGGCGGCACTATCGGCAACATCATCGCCATTCTACTCTTCTCATGGTTTGTAAGCAAGAAGAATCCATCATGGACTTTCGATAAGATAGTCGTGCCGGTTGCGCTCGTGGCAGGACTCATCCGCCTCGGCAATCTCATGAACTCTGAGATTTACGGCGGTCCGACGGATCTTCCCTGGGGATTTGTATTTCTGCGCAACGGCGAGACTCTGCCGGCGCATCCCACGCAGTTGTATGAGGCAGGGTGCTATTTCGTGCTCTTCGCCATTCTGATGTGGATGTACTGGAAGCGTAATGCTGAAGAACGTCCTTGGCTCCTCACAGGCATCTTCTTCATCTGGGTGTTCGGCTTCCGATTCCTGATTGAATATGTGAAAAACGTGCAGGTGGCATCAGAATACGAAATGATAGCCCGCTACGGCATCAATATGGGGCAACTTCTCAGCATCCCTTTCATTCTGCTCGGTATAATCCTCGTCATAATAGCCATGAGTCGCCCGCGACAGCACTGGCAATTCCCCAATCGATTCGCCCCCGAGCCAAAGAAATAACCCCGACAATAACCCCGCTCCTCTCAGCCCTGTCCTATTGTATATTGCCTTATTTGTTTCAATGCCGCCCCGCAATATGGTGAAGGTGTATCGCCATTCTTTGCAGACATATCTTTTCCTTAACGGAGCAGCAATGGCTGGAAAGAAAATAGGTTTGATTGTATCCAGCGCAAGCAGCGGAATTTTTCTCAATTTCCGGAGGAATGGTGGCAGATGAGGTGTTATCATTGCAGACTCTTGACAAAGGTATGTATATAGTAAACGGGAAAAAGATTTACATAAAATAAACGTTATTGCGGTCGGATATGGAAAACAATTAACCATATCCGACCGCTTTTTTCGCTTATTTCGCTTTTTTCGCTTATTTCGCTTTTTTCGCTTATTTCATACGCGGCTATCCTAACATCGCTGCCACACGCTCCACTGCCTGAAGGAAGGCACGGACTTCGGCTTCGGTGTTGTAGGCGGCGAAGGAGGCTCTTACCGTACCCGGGATGCCGAGGCGTTCCATCAGTGGCTGCGCACAGTGATGTCCGGTGCGAACGGCGATCCCCAGTCCGTCGAGCAACATTCCGAAGTCGTAGGGATGCTCATTGCCGATAAGGAATGACAGCACAGCCGATTTATGCCGCGACTCACCAAAAATCCTTACCTGTGGAACCACTTCCTTAAGTCCGTCAGTAGCCATCTGCAAGAGAGATTCTTCGTGGCGTTCAATCGCTTCCAGTCCGGTGGATTCAAGAAAATTCAGTGCCTCGTCAAAGGCGGCGATACCTACGAAGTCGGGCGTTCCGGCTTCAAATTTAAAGGGGAGGTCGGCATAAGTGGTACCTTCAAACGATACATGCCCGATCATCTCGCCTCCTCCTTGATAGGGAGGCATACGTTCCAGCAGTTCCTCACGTCCGTAGAGCACTCCGATTCCTGCCGGACCATACATTTTATGTGAAGAGAACACATAGAAGTCACACTCTAAGCGCTCCATATCGAGTTTAAGATGAGGCGATGCCTGCGCGCCGTCAATGAGCACCGGCACTCCGTGGCTGTGGGCTATGCGCGTCATCTCCTCTACGGGATTGATTGTGCCCAATACGTTGCTCACATGCGCGAAGGCAGCCATCACCGTATGCCCGTTAAAGAGCGCGCGATATTGATCGAGGTCAAGTTCGCCGCGCTCGTTGATATCCACCACGCGGATTTTAAGTCCCGGTTTGCGCTTGCAGAGCAACTGCCACGGCACTATATTGGCGTGATGCTCCATCACTGTGAGGATAATCTCACCATCCTCAGGAAGGAGCGCGCCGAATGATGATGCCACAAGATTGATACTTTCCGTGGCACCGCGTGTAAAAATCACTTCTTTCTCGGATCGGGCGTTGATATATTTCGCTACATGACGCCGGGTGCGCTCCTGCATGTCGGTTGCCTCCTGCGAGAGGGTGTGCACACCGCGATGCACGTTTGCCTTATGGAGCACATACATATCCCGGATAGCATCAAGTACTCTCTGCGGAGTCTGCGAGGTTGCCGTATTGTCAAGATATACGAGCGGCCTGCCGTGGACCTGCCGGTCGAGAGCCGGGAACTCCGCCCTGATTTTATCTACATTATATATTTCCGCCATATCCTGTAAAGTTTTTATTCACCGCAAGTATTAAACGAACATTCATGGCAACCTGCCGCCTCGCCGGCGAAACGCCGCTCCACGATATGCGCCAGACGCTCTTTCAGTCCGGGGATATGCACCTCGTTGATCACGTCTGCCATAAACGCCTGCTTGAGAAGCATACGCGCCTCATGCTCGGAGAGTCCGCGTGTGCGCATATAGAAGAGTTGGAGTTCATCAAGTTGACCTGTGGCAGATCCGTGTGAACACTGCACGTCGTCATTATAAATCTCCAACTGTGGCTTCGACATCATGCGCGCTTCGTTGCTGCCGATAAGGTTGCGGTTTGACTGATACGCCTCGTTGCCGACGGCGCCTTCGGCTACCCTCACCAGCCCGGTGAAACCGCAGCAGGCACGGTCATCCACGCTGAATTTAAACAATTCGTCGGTGTGGCATCGGTCGGTATCATGGTCCACACGCGAATACACCTCGATCATGCGGTCAGCATCGGCAATACCCATGCCGTAGAGCCGCAGGCGGGCAGCCGTGCCGGCATAGCGGCAATGATATTCATTGCGGGTGGAGCCGTTGGAGATGGTCATCCCATTCACGAGAACATCGGAATCATCCTCCTGACGCAACCAGAGTCCGGAAAGGCGCGCGGAAGTCATGTCCGATTCTTCCATAGTATATACCTCAAGATGTGAATTGCGACCGGCATATATCTCGGAGGTGGAGAGGGTGAGTTGATTCACACTTCCGCCGGCTGTATGATTGCACACGAGCAGACGCAGTTCGGAATCCTCTTCCATCACGATCACCACACGCAGAGGGGTCAGAAGGTCGTTGACACCGCCGCTGAGATTGATAATCTGCACCGGATCGGCAACACGCACACCCTTCTTCACCTTTATCCACAATCCGTCCTGAGCCAGAAGTGCGGTCATCGCCACAATGGGATTTGATCCGTCGGCAAGTCCGGCATAATAGCGCTCCACCTCTTCGGGAGCCTTCAACGCCTTTTCGCGCAGGCTCTCCACCTCGATACCTTCGGGAAGTTTCTCCCGGCAGTCGACGCCACAGACAAGGCGGTCGTTGATAATGAAAAAGAGCGAGGTAGCCACCCGCGGGATTCCGCAATGGAAGCCATCGGCGGGATTCACCGGGAGTTGCACACGACGCACATTGACACCATAGTCTGCACCGAGAATCGCCCGCAGATCGGTGTTCTCGTAATTATCGTCACCCTTGCGAGGCAACACGAGATGTTTCAGACACGCCAGCGCTCCCTCACGATGCCGATTGAGCACCGGAGCCGACTGCGCGTCTATCTCTTCGCGGTTGGTGTCATAAAGTTCTATATATTGTCTCAGACTTTCTTCTATCATAAGTCAGATGCGTTTTTCATTCTCGGATCGGCGGAGATCACACCTCCTCGCCGAGTTCACGTTTCACCCAGTCGTAACCTCTCTCTTCAAGTTCAAGAGCCAGTTCCGGACCGGCTGTCTTGACGATGCGCCCTTTATAAAGGATATGCACGATATCGGGTTTGATGTAATCGAGCAGACGCTGATAGTGGGTGATGACTATGGTAGCGTTCTGCGCCGTCTTCAGTTTGTTGACACCCTCTGCCACGATTCGCAATGCGTCGATATCAAGGCCGGAGTCAGTCTCGTCAAGGATCGACAGACGCGGTTCGAGCACCGCCATCTGGAATATCTCGTTGCGCTTCTTCTCGCCTCCGGAAAAACCTTCGTTGACACTGCGCGATGCGAGTTTATTGTCGAGTTCGACAATAGAACGCTTCTCGCGCATCAGTTTCAGGAATTCGGCTGCGCTCATGGGGCCTTCGCCGAAGTATTTACGCTTGGCGTTGACCGCCGCGCGCATGAAGTTCATCATCGACACTCCGGGAATCTCCACCGGATACTGGAATCCGAGGAATACACCCTCATGACTGCGGGTCTCCGGCTCCATGGCGAGGAGATCCTTGCCGTAAAATTCCACGCTTCCTCCGGTGACTTTATACGCAGGATTACCGGCGAGCACCATCGACAGCGTCGATTTTCCCGATCCGTTCGGTCCCATGATGGCGTGCACTTCGCCCGGACGCACTTCGAGATCTATCCCTTTCAATATCTCCTTCCCGTTGATTTCCGCATGCAGATCTTTGACCTTTAGCATCTCTATCTTATTTTCTTTTAATTATTCTTTTTTTTTTTAGCGCCGTGAGGGGTCAGAAAATCCCCGCTACGGCATATTATCTATCAAATTAGTAACGCTCCGGCATCGTATACGGTTGAATCTCCCGCTATATTCATAGAAATCTTCTTTGCCTCGCGCAATTGGTATTCGTGCACGAATTCGTCGAAACTCTCGCTGCCGAGACATATCGGCGCCACCAGCATCACCGCCGAACAGATGTTGCCATCGTCGGCTTTGCCGTAGCGCATCAGTGTCGACTCAGGATTCATCCCAACAAGCACATTATAGCAGATGGACAGTAGCAGCATATAATTCGCCACGCAGAAGAGCGTGCCTAACAGCGAATTGAGCAATCCGCTGCTGAATCCCTCCATCGCATTGCGTATTATTCCGGTCACCGAGCGGAAGAGTACGAATACCCCGGTGTAAACCGCTCCGCACCCCAGGTTTGATGCGAGATACCATCCGCCGGAGTACTCGGCGCTATGCGGAAATATGGCGGTGACCCACCCTTCCAGAGTCTCGGCAACTCCATCGGCAAAGATATGGCTGCACACAACGCCGAATGCCATTCCGAGCACCGACGTCACGAGCCCCGTCAGTCCGCGACGATACCCTACGATCACGCCCCATGCCGCAACCGCTATCGCCAGAATATGAAATATCGCATCTCCCATAATCTTAAAATTCCCTTTGCCAATTCCACTTTATTCTACAAATATACCACTTTCCTCCCATTCCGCCAAATACACGGCGTTATTATTGCTCCACGGGACGCCGGAGCCCCGAAAAATTTGCATATTCCATTTTTATTTATTATCTTTGTAATGACAGGCTGAGCAATCCGCCGGGTCAAAGCGCCGGGTCAAAGCGCTTTTTAATATATTCTTTCCAACCTGCTTTCCGAGTATAACGGATATACTTCTTTCTGAATATACTGATATACTTTCCGAGTTTTTTTCTATTTAAAACCCCGTGATGCGAGGTATTTCAACCATACGTGCCATAAAGACTAAATTTCGCGATTTCAAAGTCGCGGTGCTCTTCTTAGCGGTAGCCATGTTGCTTATAGCCGCTTCGTGGTATGCGTATTTTCAGTTTATCTCCACCCCGCCTTACGTGGATCCGCAGCGCTATCCGATAAGAGGGCTCGACGTCTCCGCCCATAACGGAATGATGAATCTTGACGCGGCAGCCCGCCAGGGATATAAGTTCATTTTCATCAAGGCCTCGGAGGGTGTCACCTTCCGCGACCCCAATTTCCGGATCAACTACACTAAGGCAGATCATGCCGGAATGCAGATCGGCGCCTATCATTTCTTCCGATTCGACCGCGAGGGGATTCCCCAGGCAAAAAACCTGCTTTCGGTAATCAACGGCAGGCAACTTCAACTCGGCGTGGCAATCGACGTGGAAGAGAACAGCAATGCCACCGGAGTAGACTCAGTGCTAATCGCCAAGCGTCTCACCGATATGGTGGAATACCTCAACATGAGCGGCTACCGCGTGACCCTCTACTCAAATCGCGCCGGATATTACGATTATATCCATAACACTGTGCCGGGTGCCTGCTTATGGATATGTGCCTTTAATTCCGACCCTATCTATGCCGAATGGACATTCTGGCAATTTGACCATCATGGCAAGGTGGACGGCATCCGCGGCGATGTGGACCTCAATACATTCTGCGGCTCCGAAAGCGATTGGCAGAATTATCTCGACGGCGCGCAATGGCCCTACGATAATCTCTAAAATTACTCCCGGACGCCGGGACCATTACTATCAGCATAAAAGTATCAGCAATCATTATCTCGCATCACAATATTTTATTATTTCCGACGTTATAAATATTGAGTAATCTCGCCCGTCATGACCGGGATTCTCATTCAAACTTAGCCTGATTAACAGATTTTTATAAAAAATAATAGAATTTTATTAAAAGATATATAAAAATAGAATTTTATTAAAAATCCTTATTGAGTCGCTCCGACAATCCGTTCGTATCGGCTTCATAATTTTCAATTCATTATTTTACATTTCGATTATTCCTGACAAGTGAAGAATCCATTTGCATCATATACATCCACCGATATCCGAAGCAACAGAAAAGGGCAACGCACCACATTCTCTTTCCTGCTTCTTTTCGCGTCTATACTTATCTTTCTTGCCTTCCTGCTCGCGCCTGCCGATGCCGACGCGCGGGAAGTGTCGCACTACGCCACTGAATCAAAACTCGCTTCAGGCAAGTGGGCGAAGGTAAAAGTATCCGCATCGGGGATGCAGTTCATCTCCAATGCCACCCTCGCTAAGTTGGGATTCCGTAATCCCAAAGATGTAAGGGTCTACGGCTTCGGCGGCAGGCTATTGCCCGAGACTCTCACCAATGAGGATCCCGATGATCTTCCCCTCACCCCTTCACTTGTCACTGATAAGGGTATATATTTCTTCGGCTACGATCATATACGCTGGACTCCGACCACTCTCCTGCGTGATTTCTCGTTTACTCACACCATGCAGGCATACGCCGAGGAGTCGTGGTATTTCCTTACGGATTCCACTCCGGATGCAGTGGCTGTGACGCAGGCGCCCGCCGTGGAGATGCCGGCGGATGCCGGCGTCGTGACCCGCTTCATCCAGCCCCTGCTCCATGAGGTAGACCTCTTTCACCCCTCCAATACAGGGGCCCGCTATCTCGGCGAGGATTTCCGTTCGCCCACAGCCCGCGCGTTTGACTTCAATCTCACCGATGCAGTGCCGGGCGAGAGTGTATACACCAAATACGCTTTCGCCACTCACACTTCCTCCCCCTCCACTCTGCACATGAAAGCCACCGGCAAGAATGGCAATGTGGTGGAAAACAGCACCACACTCCGCTCTCCGCTGAGCAGCGAGATGTTCATGCGCTATGAGACCGCCTCCAAGGCGCTCGACGATATGGGGGAGTCTTTGCGTATTGACCTGTCTTTCAAGGGTGAGGGTACTATCAAACTGGCACGCCTCGATTATATCGAGGTGCATTATAAGCGTCATCTGCGTCTTGCGGGCGGTCAACTCCATTTCACCCTGCTCGAAAAGTCGCCGGCAGTGGTGAAGGTTGGCAACACTGAGGGCAACACCGTGGTCTGGGATATCACAGACCCTATGGCTCCCGTAGCCGTCGCCACAACGCAGTCCGGCAATGAATTGTCGTTCTCCTACCCCGGCGGCGTCAGGGAGTATGTGGCGTTCACTCCCGATAAGTGCGGCAACGCCATCAATGAGGGCGCGGCGGTACTCAATCAGAATATCCATGCGCTCCCCGTGCCGGATATGCTTATCATCGCACCTGCCAATATGCACGATGCAGCCGGCAGGCTGGCTCAGCATCATGCCGACCATGACGGACTCAAAGTGCAGATTCTCTCGCCCGAGACAATCTACAACGAGTTCTCTTCCGGCACACCCGATCCCACGGCATTCCGCCGCCTGCTGAAGATGTGGCACGACCGCGGCAACGTATCGGCACCTCAGAGTGAGGATCATGCCGACACCTCCGGACAAATCAAGTATTGCCTTATCTTCGGGCGCGCCACTTACGATCATAAACGCCTGATGGAGAATAATAAGAATGCTTCGTGGCAGGTGGTGCCCATCTGGCAGTCACTCACGGGAGAAACTCAGACAGCCTCATATTGCTGTGAGGATTATATCGGTATGCTCGAAGACGCCACTACCTTTGCCATGAATTCCGCCCGACTGAATGTGGCGGTAGGCAGATTCCCCGTGATATCGCCTGCCGAGGCTTCCATGATGGTGGATAAGTATATCAATTACGTCACCAAGCCTCAACTCGGTTTCTGGAGAAATCAGATGATGCTCATCGCTGATGACCAGAACGGCGGCGCTCACCTCACTCAGTCGGAGGATATGATGAAGGGTCTGCTCAAGACTGACGCTGGCAAGAACCTCCGCTACGAGAAAATCTATCTCGATGCCTATAAAATCGAGAATAGCAGCGTAGGCCAGGAGTATCCGCATGCTAAGGAGAAGATGTTGCGCCTCTGGAACGACGGTGTATTCTTCATCAACTATATCGGCCACGCCAACCCCACGAGTTGGACTCACGAGAATCTGCTCAACTGGACCGACATCAACTCATTCGCAAACCGGAACCTCCCCTTCCTCTACGCAGCCACCTGCGAGTTCGGACGTATTGATGCCGACACGCGCAGCGGTGCCGAGGTGCTCTGGGCTTATCCTTCGAGCGGTATCATCGGCACCATCACCCCGGCACGTTCGGTATATATCGATCCGAACGGTGTCCTCACCAAGGAGATGGGCAAGATCATGTTTAAGTATGATGAGCAGGGCAAAGCGATGCGCATCGGCGATGTGATGACGTCGGCAAAGAATAATTACCCCGGCGCCAACGATAATAAGTTGCGCTTCACCCTTATCGGCAATCCGGCAATGCGTATTCCGCTCCCGGCGCTCAAGGTGAATGTCGATGCCATGAGTGATATGCCGGTGGATGACTCGCTCGCTCCCGCCGATTATCCGGTGCTCCCGGCGCGCTCCCGCATCAATCTGAGCGGACATATCGCAGATAAGGATAATTCGGTGGTAGAAAATTTCTCAGGTATCATCGATATCGTGCTCTACGATGCCGAGAATTCCGTGGAGACTTTCGGCAACGGCAGCGAAGGCGTGGTGTCTTACTACAACGATCGCCGCACTCTCCTATATCGCGGTAAAGCCAAGGTAGCCGACGGTAAGTGGTCTACCACCATCCTCCTCCCCTCGGAGATCGAAAACAATTACTCTCCGGCTCAGTTTCTCTTCTACGCTTCGTCTGACGATGCTCGCGAAGCCCATGGAGAATACTCCGACTTTTATGTCTATGGCTATGATGAGTCAGGCGCCGAGGATTCGAAGGGGCCGGCTATCGAATATTTCACCCTCAACCATAAGGATTTCGATCCGAAGGGTTGTGTGCATACTTCGCCCGTGGTGATGGCGAGAATTTCGGATGATTCGGGTGTCAATATATCGGCTGCCGGTATCGGTCACCAGATGACTCTCGTGCTCGATGGCAAGACCGTCTTTAACGACGTGAACGCCTATTTCACTCCCGACCCCGATGACTTCACGGCAGGCACCATCGCTTATCCCCTTTCGGATATCGCGCCCGGTAAGCACTCGCTGAAGTTTAACGTCTGGGATAATTCGCTCAATTCCACCACTGCAGTGCTCGATTTCGAAGTAGCCGTCAACAAGGCTCCGGAAATCTTCGCACTCTCCACCGATGTGAATCCGGCACGCGAGAAGGTAAACTTCACCCTCTCCACCGATATGCCGATGGCTAAGATGGATTGCAAGATTGAAGTGTTCGATCTGAATGGCAAACGCGTATGGAGTTCGGAAATCGATGCCTCTACAGATATCGAAGCGGGAATCCGTGTGGCCTGGAATCTCTGCGACGCCAACGGTGTGAGAGTGCCCCGCGGCATATACGTATACCGCGCCACCGTCACTACTCCCGAGGGTAGAGCGGCTACCAAGTCCTATAAGTTAGCAGTGACGGCTCCTTAATTAACAGTGACGGCTCCTTAAGGGGCCTTCACTTTTACTTTTAATTCCCCCTTTACTGAAGTCAAGATGAAAATTTTTGCTCCCATACATCCGATTCTCTCTGCTGCCGGAGTATCGGTAGCAGAGAGCGGCAGGAATGTCGGTCCGGCTATTGCGCCCTCCGCGGCGAGTTGCCCCTGGACTGTATGGCCCGATTCGTGCTGGCTACTTTCCAACCGACCGCTTTTCGTGCCGGATTTCGCGCCGGAATTTATTGCTCTCCCGGCGTTGGCTTTGAAAATCGGACGTCTGGGAAAGACCGTGGCGTTACGCTTCGCTCATCGCTACATCTCCGAGTTTACCGCTGCGTTACTCATTCTGCCCCGCAGGGCTGCGGAAGCATGGGCTGCCGGTGAGAATCCTCCCGCCGCCGACCTCTGCTTCGACAACGCCATAGTAGTGGGCGACTGGATGAAACTCAATCCGGATTACTTGACGGATACCATCAAATTCAATATTTTTATCACGGATCAAAAACAGAACAAGAGTAAGCAGATGCATCTGTATGCCACCCCGGCTGAGATCTATCCTCTTATCTGTGATACCTCAAAGACCAACATCCTGAAGATGGGCGACCTTATGTTGCTTCCGCTCAGCCGTGAAATATCGGTAGAGGAGGGGGATAATATTCCCGTCGACTTCAGAATCTATGAGAATCTCTCGGTAAAAATCTGCATCGCCAATGATGATGCTCCCGGGGGGGATCACCCTCTGCTCATCACAAATTTCAAATAAAGTTTGTATATTTTATATGAATATTCATATATATATATTTTGTTTGGCATAACGCCCTTTTTTAATCCGGCTTATCAACTTTTTAATCCGGCTTATCAACTAACCTGTCTACTCATTCAATCGAAACATGAGATATTTTCTTATTTCACTCCTTACATTCCTCACCCTCTCGGCTTCTGCAGCCAAGTCGGTGATGACGTCTGAACACTTCGCCAAGTCGTCGCGTCTCGCATCGGGCAAGTGGGTCAAGGTTGCCGTCGATGAAGACGGTATTTACGAAATCTCCTATGAAACACTGAAGAATATGGGCTTCAGCAATCCGGAAAGCGTAGGAGTTTTCGGCAGAGGGGGATCAATGATGCCGACTGAGTTCGCTTCTTCCGGCGGACAAATTCTATATCGCGACGACCTCCCCGCAGTGCCTGTCTTCCGGATGAATGATAAGATTTACTTCTATGGCAAAGGCACCATGCAACTCGATTTCGAACGCAATCTGGTGAAATATCAGAATGGTGGTGCTTTCACCCGCGGCGCTATGAACATCTACTCCAAGGAGGGCTATTACTTCCTCAGCGATAGTCAGGAACCCCTTCTGATGGAAGAGGTGCAGATTCCGGAATCACCCAAATACGTGAAGGAATTCACCTCCGGTATCGGCGTGGCGGCGCATGAGGAGGATCTGGTGTATAATACTCATAGCACAGGACAGTTGTATTACGGAGAGAAGATGACCCCGCAGCAACCTCGGCTGCGATTTCAACTCAACCTGCCGGATGCCATTCCCGGCGCCATGGGTGTGGTGCAGTCGGTGGTCTATACCGATAAGATCAGGAATCTACCGGGCGCATACGGTTTTGAAAATGCTGACGACGTAGTGCCTACGAAGGATCTGCTCTATTCTATCGGAGATTTTGCTCCGCATCAGCCTTCGATTTCAGAACTGCCGATTCCATCTGCCAATCCGGTGTTTTATACTGAGATTGACTTCGATTATAACTCCGGGCAAGACCTCGATGTGAGCCATCTTGACCATTGGGTGGTGTCTTATCCCAAAGGGATACCTTCACTTAAAGATACTGAAGGCAATGACCTCGCTCAAGACCGCATAGCGCTCCCCAATCTCTATTACCCGATGGTGGGGCTCATCCGCGTGCCCGACGGCATGAACCGGGTGGTGTTTGACATCTCCGATCCTGACCATCCCAAATACTACATGATGCAGCCCGACGGCAAGGATAGTTTCTTCTATATCACCGCCGGCGTGGACACACCGCAACTCGCAGTGATGAATCCGCTGAAAAAGCAACTTGACGTGCGCACCGTGACGCTCGGCGACACTGAAATTCAGAATCAGGATCTCCATGCTCTCGCTTACGAAGGGGCTGATCTTATTATCGTCACCATCCCCGCGCTGCGGCAGGCGGCCGAACGCCTTGCCGATCTGCACCGCCAATATATGAATCAACGCGTAATAGTGGCAACCACGCAGGAATGTTACAATGAGTTTTCTAACGGTATGCCCGACCCGCAGGGTATCCGCTCGCTGGTGAAGATGGTCCATACTTCTGATTACGGCTGCAAGAATCTCCTCCTCATGGGTCCGCTATATTCCGATTTCAGAGGTATCACTCTCGATAAGAATCCGCTCGAAGGCATCATCGCTTTCCAGTCGCTCTCCACAAATTCAGAACGAGGAGGTTTCAACGCCAACGATTTCTACGGAATGATGACCGAGCACATCGGCGATACTCGTCTCGAAGAACTCCCTATGGATGTCGGTGTCGGCATCCTCCCCATACGTCATGCGGCGGAGGCGGATATCTACGTGGCTAAGGTCGAGAAATACATCACCCGCGGCGATTTCGCTTATTACCTCAACCATATAGTCACGTTCGGCGGCGTAGGCGATGAAGACCTGCACAGTTCGCAAGTGCCGGAACTGGACCGTTATATCTCGAATGTAGGCGAGCGCTCGCTGATCAATTCTCAGATATTGGTGGATGCCTACGGCTATCGGGAGGCTCATGACAAGTTATTGCGCCATGCCGATGAGGGTGCGCTATTATTCACCTATTTCGGCCACGGCAATACCTGTATGCTCAATCTCACGGGTGATTTCTTCCGTGCCTCGGATGTGTATGCTTTCAGCAACGATTTCCACCCCTTCTGGGGATTTGCCGGCTGCGAACTCACCGTGCCCGACAAGGGAATAAGAGGTATGGGAGAGTCGGTGGTGGTATCGACACCTCACGGCATGATCGGCACGTTGCTCGCCACGCGCGACACGTGGTCGAGCATGAACTTCGATCTCTTCAAGAAATTCTTCAGCAATTTCCTTCGCGACGGAGGAGTATCTTCGTCAAAATTCCATAAGGATGCGCTCACCATCGGCGAAATCTATGCACGCACAAAATCGCAGTCGAAATATTCCAATGAATTGGCTTATCAGTTGGTGTGCGACCCCGCTATAGTAATCCCGCAGGTCAACCGCAGGATTATACTCGACGAGGAGTCTCTCACTGCTAAGTCAGGCAATTGGCTTGAACTGAAAGGCCACGTGGCGGAATATGACACTGATGAACCGGATAGTGACTATAATGGAGAAGTTGTAGTGCGGCTGATGGCTCCGGAGGTAGAGATGGCGTGCCCTCACCTTGTAGGAAAATCTGATAAGTCTGTCGGACTCCCCAAGGATGATATCGTAGTTACTTACGGGGATACCCGTTTGGCTATGGGAGCGGCGGAAGTCAAGGATGGCAGATTCTCGCTTCGCATCATGATTCCGGCTTCGGCGCAGGATTTCGATGGAGAGAGAGGTCCGTTGTATCTGGCTGCTTACGACCCGGCATCACGTATGGGCGCCGCTTCCAGATTCCATACCGTTTTCGAGAGTGCCGGCGCGGAGGAATCGGTGCTGAGCGCTGACACGCAGGCTCCCGTAATCGAACGCTTCGAGTATCTTCCCGAGTCGAAGGCCATCTGCGTCACAGTATCTGACGATACTGCTCTCGCTTTCGAGATATCCAACTTTTATGATCCGTTCAGACTCGTCATCGATGGCAAGGAACTTCGTGCAGGCGCAAGCAATCGACCGGTAATCGACTATGATTCCGATTCTTATACCAAGACTATAAGCGTGAACAACGTTTCCTACGGCCCGCATACGGCTAAAGTGATCGTAAAGGATGCCGCCGGAAATGAGGCAGTGGCTGAATTACTGTTTGACACCACTCCGGCACTCGAAAAGTATGCCCTCAGTCTTGAGGGAGGTGTAGTGGATGGTGAAGGTCTTTTCTCAGCCATTGGCTCAATACCCTCTTCTACCGACATTGTGATTCTCAACGGCGAGGGGGAAATCATAAATCGCCAACCCTTACCCGCATCCGGTTTCCGCTGGGATGCCACGGATATGAACGGAGCGAAAGTACGTCCCGGGCTGTATAAGGCTTACATCATCGAGACCTCCGGCAATAATCCTGCCAAAGGACACTCCCCCGCCATCGATGTTCCGGTAATCTGATTTATTCAGCACATAATACGATTCAGCCGGCAGGCAGACCGATATCGCCGCCACAACCGAATATCGCTATAATCTAATTTAACAGAATTACAGGCAATATATTCGCCTTTTTTGAGTTAAAGTATTAGGGTCGTGTATATATGCTTCCTCTCCTGAAGTGACGCATCTCGACCCTGATACTTTTTTATATACTCCTTAACATCACCCCTATCGGCATGTTGAAACGATTAATTCCTGTTGTAGTATGCTTTCTATGCGGCTGCTTCTACGCTTCCGCTCAAAGTGACAACGATATAAAAGACAATGACTTCAACCCGGTCAATACAGGTGTCACCACCCTCTCGATCGCCCCGGATGCGCGCGGCTCGTCGATGGGTAATCTCGGTGCCGCCACCGACCCGGATATGAACTCTCAGTTCTGGAATCCCTCCAAATATGCTTTCGCATATTCCACCGGGGGGTTATCGCTCTCATACACACCGTGGCTGCGCAAGATCGTCAACGACATTTTCCTCGCCAATCTCGCCGGATACTGGAAATTAGGCTCAGGCGATAATCAGGCGCTTTCGGCTTCGTTCCGTTATTTCTCGCTCGGTGAGGTATCTATGAACGACTATGACGGCAATTCCGCAATCCAGACTATCAACCCCTACGAATTTGCCATCGATTTCGGCTATTCGCGCAAACTCTCAGAGAAATTCTCCATGGGCGTCGTGCTCCGTTACATCCTCTCCGATCTCTCATACGAGGATTCATATTCGGGCGAAACAAACACGGCAGCCTCCGCTTTCTCTGCCGACCTCTCCGGCTACTTCGTCACCTACCCGATGATCGGGCGCAACGAGTGTCAGTTCTCATGGGGTTTCAACCTATCGAATATCGGCTCGAAGGTGAGTTATGACCATGGAGCCAACTATGCGTTCCTCCCTGCGAATATGCGTCTGGGCGCTAACTTCATGTTCCCCCTCGCTGACTATCACACCCTGGCGTTCGGACTGGACCTGAACAAACTTATGGTGCCTACAAAGCCGCGTATGAAAGATTTCGAGGACACTCCCGAAGGACAACTCCAATATGAGGAGGCTCTCGAAAAATGGGAGACTATGTCGCCAATCAGCGGTATCTTCAAATCATTCAGCGATGCTCCCGGCGGTTTCAAAGAGGAGTTGAAGGAGATAAACCTCTCATTCGGTGCTGAATACGCCTACAATCAGCAATTCTTCGTGCGCGCCGGCTATAACTATGAGAATGCCAGCAAGGGTGGGCGTTCTTATTTCGCATTCGGCGCCGGATTCTCGCTCAACGTTGTGCAACTCGACGCCTCCTATATGCTTGCCACCGCACAGAGTTCACCACTCGACCAGACC
>CAMWSV010000021.1 GCA_947177015.1 uncultured Porphyromonadaceae bacterium | reverse complement strand
CTCTCGTCGGTCTTCTCGGTACTGTAATGGGTATGATCAAATCATTCCAGGCTCTCGCAACTTCAGGTTCGCCTGACTCTACCGAACTTTCTACCGGTATCTCCGAGGCTCTTGTGAACACTGCCTTCGGTATCGCTACAGGTGCCTTCGCTGTTATCTCCTATAACTTCTTCACCAACAAAATCGATAACCTCACATACGCTATCGACGAGATCGGTTTCTCTATCGTAGCAACTTTCGCTGCAACTCACTAATTCCTCATCTACGGAATGTGATTTATATTACAGCACAAAGTTTGTTATACACACCTAATTAAAAAAACCGACAACAGTTAATAGCAATATGGGAAGAGTTAAAATAGCAAGAAAGAGCACCTTCATCGACATGACGGCGATGAGTGACGTGACCGTGCTTCTGCTGACCTTCTTCATGTTGACTTCTACCTTCCTCTCTAAAGAACCCGCCACGGTGATCACTCCGGCTTCGGTATCAACCGAAAAAGTGCAGGAGACCAACGTGCTCCAGGTCCTGGTGAGCCCCAAAGGACAGGTATGGCTGACAATGAACAATGACACCTCCGCGCAGTGGTCGAACGCCAATATGCGCAAGGCGCTCCTTGAAAACATGACAGCCCTCTATAATGAGCAACATAAGAACAATCCTGTGTCATTCACCCCGGCGCAGAAAGAAACGTTCAGCAAACTCGGTGCCTTCGGTGTCCCCATGGCGCAGATGGGAGAATTCCTAAGTCTCGCTGACGAACCCGAAGGTTTGACTAAAATGGATGAATGGTTGGCAGGAGAAGATCCTAACCCCAAGCATGTATCCGGTATACCCATCTTCAAGGAAAACACTGAGGACCGCCCCAATGAATTCCAGATGTGGATCAAGGCAGCCCGTACAGCCGGCAACGAAAACCTCTCGCAGGCTATGAAAGACGGTATGGGCGTCGCTATCAAGGCTGACCAGAACACAAGTTTTGAAGTCATCCACATGGTGATGGACAACCTTCAGACCATCAAACAGAATAAATTTACTTTATTGACCGCCCTAAAGGCAGGAGGAGAATAAAATGGCAGAAGTTCAACAATCAGGTGGCGACAGCGGAAAGAAAGGCCACCAGAAAAAAATGCAGATCCGCGTGGACTTTACGCCGATGGTAGACATGAACATGTTGCTCATAACATTCTTCATGCTCTGTACCACGATGATCAAGTCCCAGACTCTGACGATCGCTCTGCCTACCAACGAGAAGGTGCAAAATGAGGAGAATATGTCGCAGGCATCTGCCGACGATGCTATCACCATCATTATCGACGCCAAGAAAAAACCGGGTCCCACTCCCGGCACTCTCGTGATTGACTCCGTCAATGGCAATGTGGTCAATGAAATCTATTATTACGATGGCAAGCCCGGCGGCGACGCCGGTATGTTCGGCCCCGGCGGAACTGTGCTCTCTGCCAACAACAACCTCAAGAAGTCTGACCTCCTCTCCGATGAGGTGAATTCCGTAGGCGACCATAAGGCTCGCGGTATCCGCCAGATCATCCAGGAGCGCAACAAGGCTGTGCTTGAAAAAGTCAATGAGTTGAAAAAACAACTCAACGACGGCAAATTCGGCTCGCTCGAAACTAAGGACGATCGCGAAAAAGCAATGGCTAAGTACAACGAGGAGGCTTCTAAGGTACGTAAGGACGAGAATATCAAAAAGCCGGTAATCATCATCAAGTCTACCCCCGAGGCTTCTTACCGCGGCCTTGTAGATATCCTCGATGAGATGCAGATCAACTCGATCTCGAAATATCAGATCGACAACATCACCGACGTTGACCTCGTAATGCTCGATGACTATCGTAAACACCAACAGTAAATGTTAGATTTATTAACCCTTAAGCAAATCAAAGAAAATGGCTAAAAATGTAGATCTAACGTCAAAAGAATGGCGCGATATAGTCTTCGCCGACAAGAATAAGGAATTCGGTGCATACGAACTGCGCAGACAGTCTGACCGACGTCACAATCTGGCAGCCCTCTACGCGCTTATCGGCCTCGTAGTGGTGGTTCTCCTTATCATCGGATATTCAAAATATTCCGATTATAAGGCAGAGCAGGATCGCCTCGCTCTCATTGAAGAACGCGAACGCATGCAGGCTCTCGAAGTGGAAATGCCGGAAGATGAGGCTCCCGAAGAGGAAGATGTGCCCGATCAGAAAATGGAAATGGAAATGCCCACGGTGCCCGAGGAAGTTCTCGCCACCGTGCAGGTTACTCAGATCGCTATCGTTGACGCCGATAAGGTGAAAAACGAAGTGGTGGATATGGAAACCCAGAAGGAGGATAACACCGCTCGCGGCGTTGTCAATCAGGAGGGTGCCGATGATGTCGATAAGTTCAAGGCTGTGCAGGAAGCAGTTGTTGTAAAGGAAGAACCCGTCGTAGAAAAGAAACCCGAACCTGAGAAGATCTTCGTGGCTGTAGAGCAGCCCGCTGAATTCCCCGGTGGGCAGGCCGCTATGATGAAGTGGCTCTCCAACAACATCCGCTACCCCGAATCAGCACAGCAGAACGGTATCTCCGGTCGTGTAGTCGTGAAGTTCGTCGTAGAACGCGACGGCTCGGTGAGCAGCCCCACTATCGTGAAGGGTGTTGACCGTGACCTCGACCAGGAAGCACTCCGCGTGGTGAAGAGAATGCCTAAGTGGCAGCCGGGTAAAAACAACGGTCAGCCCGTACGCTCTTACTTCAACCTCCCCGTGACCTTCCGTCTGCAGAATCAGTAATCGATCTTTCAATCCCTATCTATGCGGCTCGCGCCTTCCGGCGCAAGCCGCATATTCTTTTCCCCTTTCCTCAAGGCGGCTGATGCTCATCCTCATAGCGATTACAAAAAATCTTGCGAATGAATCCGCAAGATTTTTTTGTAATATCATACTCGGCTCAGACCCGATGCTTACAACGCAATCTAAAATATTAAAAGCATAAACTACACTATCCATAATACACTATCTATAATATGAAAAATATAAACTATATTCGATATTAATTGTTAAAATATTAAAACATTTATATCACCCATTATTAAAAGATATTACTTATGGACAACTATTCAAATAATCAGCCCAAGGGCATGAGACTCGCTTTCGGAATCTTCATGGTGCTCGTATACGTAGCAGTAGGTATTCTCTTCATCGTCGATGTATTCAATATCGACAACCCCACGGTATCGATCGTGGTAGGCGCTCTGCTCTGTGCCTACGGTGTATTCCGCGGTTACCGACTCTATGTAGGATCCAACTGATTACGCCATCACAAAGTATCCACGTGGTAACGAATCTAAGTATAATCACACAAACTGAATATCAATGAAGAAATCATCCATAATATGTGCACTGCTCACGATTGCCACTGCCTTCGGCATCAGTTCGTGTGGAGAAATCAAACGTGGCGAGTATGCCTCGGGCACAGCGGCAGTGTTCTGCGACGACGGATTCAAGAATATCCTCGACGAAGAAATCCAGGCTTTTGAATTTTCATATAAAGACGCCACTATCGTGCCCTTCTACATGTCGGAGCAGGCTTGTATAGATTCTCTGATGCAGGATAAATGCCAGAGCATCATCATCACCCGCGACTTCACAAAAGAGGAACGTGCCCACATCAAATCTCAAAACAAACGCATCGTCCGCTCCAACTGTATCGCGGTAGATGCCGTGGCTCTAATAGTGAATAAAGACAACCCCGTGAGCGCCCTCTCAGTAGATGAAATAGGCAAAATCCTGCGAGGCGAGATCACACGGTGGAGTCAACTTGCCGGCAACGACACCACAGCCATCAAAGTTGTGTTTGATGCCGAAGGATCTTCAACCGTGAGTTACATGCGCGAGAAATTTATTCCCGAAGGGAAGAAAATCACTGACTTCATCAAGCCTTACGCTCAGAAAAACAATGCTCAGGTATTTGACGTTGTCAAGAAAGATCCTGACGCTCTCGGCATCATCTCTGTGTCATGGCTGGGCAACGATCTCTCCGTGGCAAAGCAAGTGCCGATGGAGGAACGCATGGAAGATTATGCCAACGAGAATGACTCCATCAATACCGAACTCACCGAAGAGGTAAACATCATCAAGGTGAGCAACCCGAATGAGGACAACGATTTCAGTCCCGTGGCATACAAACCCTACCAACTCTATATCAACTCGGGAGAATATCCCCTTTTCCGTAAGGTATGGATGATCTCAACCGCCTCCAACTCCACGGTGCTGCACAGTTTCTATACTTTCGTGACAGGCTTCGTAGGCCAGAAGATCATTATCAAATCAGGCATCATGCCCTATCACGTGCATAGCCGCGTGGTGCAGGTAGTGAAATAAATGATGAGTTCTGAAAATCCAAAAATAAAACATTAATAAAAATAATTCCTCGGGGGGTGTAATAAACCCCGGGGAATTTACGTTGTCAACAAAGAAGAGGTATGCGATAATTCCGGCCGATACCTGAAAACTCACCTCCGCAGTGTGACTATAGCCCACAATACTCCGGAGCAAGCGAATTTCAAGAGGTTCGGGAGGATAAGAGCCAATCTCACCCAACGCGGAAAATTAAAAAATAAAATCCAAATATCTATGAATTACAAGTCACTTCTATCTCTCGCGCTTGCGTCGGTAGCCTTCACTATCAGCGCACAGACGCATCTGGAAGGTGTGGAATACTATGAGGCAGGTCAATTAGACAATGCCAAGGAACTCCTCACCCGCAACCACGATAACTCTGCCACAGATAAGGCAGTGTCTTACTATTATCAGGGTATGATCGCTCTCGACGACAATCAACCCGCCAAGGCCGCCGAATTATTCAATAAGGGTGCGCTTGCCAACCCCGAGTATGCTTACAATTACATCGGACTCGGACTTATCGATCTCAAAAGCGGCACTCCCAAGGTGGCGGAAGCCAACTTCAAGAAGGCTGAATCACTGGGCAAGAAAGATGCCGGCGTGCAGATAGCAATCGCCCGCGCCTACGATGCCGTAGACCCCTCCCTCTATGAGAAAGAGATTACCAAGCGACTTGAGAAAGCCCGCAAGATCAATATTAAGGATCCGGATATCTACATCTTCGAAGGCGACGTCAAAGCCCGCAATAAAGATTACGGCGGTGCAGGCGCTTCATACGAAATGGCCACTTCCTACGATAAGAACGCTACCGCAGCCTACTTCAAGTATGCCAACCTCTTCTCGCAGGTGAATCCCGAATACGGCATCAACATGCTTAAGAAACTCCTCCAACTCAATCCCAATTCAGCACTCGGTCAGCGCTCGCTCGCAAATGCTTATTATGACCAGAGTATGTTTAAGGAGGCAGCCGAGGAATATGGCAAATATGTTAAGAATCCCAACCACTTCAAGCAGGATGAAGACCGCTACGCATTCCTCCTCTTCTATGGGCAGGACTATCAGGCAGGCTACGACTACGCCACCCAACTCCTCAAGAGCAACCCTGACAACTTCTCGGCTATGCGCTATCAGTTTATGAACGCTGCCCAGATTCCTGCGATGGCTGATAAACTCCTCCCGATGGCTCAGGCGCTCTACAACAAGCACCTCTCGGACCAGAAGAAGTACACAATGGCTCCTATCGACTACATCCTCATCGCCGAGGAGATGCAGAAAGATAATTCCATCGAGAAATCGCAGGCGGTGGATAACGCTATCGCAGTGCTCAACGATGGACTCAAGAACATGCCCGATAACGCCTCTTTCTATAAGCAGTTGTCAATGCTCTATGTGGATAAAAACGATATGCCGGGCGCCTGCAAGGCATTCGACGGCTATCTGCAGAATACCAAGAACCCCGGCTACAACGATATGATTCAGGCAGCCGTCTTCGCTTTCTATGCAGGCGTGCAGACCAAGAACGATCCCGCTGAATCTGCTAAATTCTACGATCTCGCATCTAAATTTACAGATAAGGCTGCCGAACTCTATCCCGGCATGTATCGTCCCGCCAAGATCAAAGGTGATATCGATCTCCAGAAGGGTAACGATGCTGCCGGAGTCGATTACTACCTGCAGTCGATCGACCAACTCGAAAAAATGGACGGCGACAAATCTCGCTACGCATCTGATGCCAAGACTATGTACTACACCGTAGGCAAGCATTTCATCGATAAAGGCGATAATGCCCGCGGACAGTCATACATCGATAAATTCGGTCAACTTTTCCCCGGTAAATAATCGCCGGGAGATAAATATAAAGTGAACACTCCGGTCTTCAGATCGGGGTGTTCTCTTTATATATGCACCTGTGCTTACAGGTAATTCTGAATAAATCATAACTGCTCATAAAAATTTATCCATAATTTTCACCTATAATTTGGAAATATTGCGGATGGTGATTATTTTTGTAACAAATTCTTAAATCTAACATCATAAACACAATGCAGAGAGACAACGAAATCTTTGACATGATCGATCGCGAACACCTGCGCCAGCGTCGCGGAATCGAATTGATCGCAAGTGAAAATTTTGTAAGTGATGAAGTGATGCGCGCCATGGGCTCGTGTCTCACCAATAAATATGCCGAAGGCTATCCGGCAAAACGCTACTACGGCGGTTGCCAGGTCGTAGACGAGGTGGAGAACCTCGCCATCGAGCGCGCCAAGAAGATCTTCGATGCCGAATGGGCAAATGTTCAGCCCCATAGCGGAGCGCAAGCGAATATGGCAGTCTTCATGGCTTGCCTCCAGCCCGGCGACACCTTCATGGGTATGGACCTCTCTCACGGCGGCCACCTCTCGCACGGCAGCCCCGTCAATTTCTCCGGTCTTATGTTCCGCCCCATATCTTACACCGTTGATCCCGAGACAGGCCGCGTCAACTACGAGGAAATGGAAGAAAAAGCACGCGCAGAGCGTCCCAAACTGATCATCGCCGGCGCTTCTGCCTACAGCCGCGAATGGGACTACGCCCGCATCCGCAAACTCGCCGATGAAATCGGTGCCATCTTCATGGTGGATATGGCTCACCCCGCAGGTCTTATCGCTGCCGGATTGCTCGAAAACCCCTTGAAACACGCCCACATCGTCACCACCACCACTCACAAGACTCTCCGCGGTCCGCGCGGCGGTCTGATCCTCATGGGCAAGGACTTCGACAACCCCTGGGGTAAAAAGACTCCCAAAGGCGAAATTAAGAAAATGTCGGCTCTGCTTGACTCCGCTGTATTCCCCGGCGTTCAGGGTGGTCCGCTCGAACACGTCATCGCTGCCAAGGCTGTGGCATTCGGCGAAATCCTTCAACCCGAATGGAAGGAATACGCACTCCAGGTCAAGAAGAATGCAGCCGCTCTCGCTGAAGCACTCATAAAGAGAGGCTACAAGATCATCTCTGACGGCACTGACAACCACTCTATGCTCGTGGATCTCCGCGCTAAATTCCCTGAAATGTCAGGCAAGAAGGCTGAACGCGTACTCGTTGAGGCTGACATCACAGCCAATAAGAATATGGTGCCCTACGACAGCCGTTCTCCATTCCTCACATCAGGTCTCCGTTTCGGCACCGCCGCCATCACCACTCGCGGCGCTAAGGAAGAGATGATGGAGAAGATCGCAGAACTCATCGACCGCGTGCTCACCAATGCCGACGATGAAAAAGTTATCGCAGAGGTGCGTCAGGAAGTAAACGAAATGATGAACCAATATCCGATGTTCGCCTGGTAATCCGGCACTCGATATTGACTCGATAAAAACAACTACTATCAGCGGGGGATTGAAGGCTTTGCTTCAAACTCCCGCTGATTTAATATGATAAACATAATTAAGAAACGGTTCAAATACATAATCGTGCCGATTACATTACTTAACCAATTATTTGCAAGGGGGATGATGTTTGGCGATATCCCTATCTGTCAGCACGGATACGATATTTGATTCCCCAAAATCTGATTTATATGAAGGAAGCACTGTTTCTGTCAGGCATCGGAACCGACATAGGTAAATCTTACGCCACCGCATGGCTGCTCAATCATATAGCCCGTTCGGGCAAGAAGGTAATCACCCAGAAATTCATCCAGACAGGGTGCAATGGCGAAAGCATCGACATCAACATGCACCGCAGCCTCAACCGGATGAAAAAGACCGAGGCTGACCTCAACCTCACCACTGCCCCCATTATCCTCTCCTATCCTGCCTCTCCGCATTTAGCGGCTCTCATCGACAAGAAACCGATAGATCTTTCACTTGCCGAAGCAGCCACAAAGCGTCTTCTCGAAGTATATGACTATGACACCGTGATTATCGAAGGAGCAGGCGGCATTATGGTGCCCATAAACGAAGATTACCTCACGATTGATTATATCGCGCAACATCAGTTGCCGTTGGCATTCGTCACCCACGGAAACCTTGGCTCTATCTCCGACACCCTCCTTGCTCTCGAAGCCATCCGTAGCCGCAAAATCGATCTCCGCTACGTAATTTACAATCCATACTTCGACCACGACAAGATCATCGCCGAGGATGCCCGCGAATACATGCGCCGTAAAGTCAACACAATGTTTCCCACCGCCGAATACCTCATCATGGACGACAACTACACCTCCTGACACACACAGAGTGTCTTCTCACGCGCTATTTATCATCAGATATTTTTTTTCACGCCATATTTATACCACGATTTATACCACGCCGAGTTTTTTCACGCATAGGCACAGAGGCTACCGAGACAAAGGAGGACTGACACTCGAATATGATATGAGATAAGTAAACATGGGCGTCGCTCCCTCACCTTATTTTCCCGGCAATTACGCCTCATCAAAGCCACGTTTCTGCTCAAAAAGCATTTAAACTTTGAATTTCATTTATTTTTTTGTAAATTTGCAATTAGATTGCTTAAAACATCCTCTTTTTTATACATTTTGTATTAAATACGTTGGTTAGCAGTCGGCAATTTTAATTACCTTTTTTTACTACCCGGAGTGAACTCTACACTCTAAAACCGATCCATGAATTCTACGGAAGAAAAAATATTGCCTTCACTCTCCATTTCAAAATCTGACCTTGCAAAACTCCCCGCAGCCGATTATAAAGGAGAGATACACCTTATTGATTCTCCCGAGAAAATCCGGAAGGCTGTAGAGTGTCTCAGCCGGGAAACCATAATAGGCTTCGATACCGAGACGCGACCCAGTTTCAGAAAAGGACAGTCTTATCAGGTGGCTCTGATGCAGTTGGCAACCCACGATAAGTGTTTCCTGATAAGACTCAATAAAATCGGTCTGCCCGACGGCATCAAACATATACTCGAAGACAACAACGTGCTTAAAATCGGAGTGTCGCTCCACGATGATTTCCACAATCTGAGTAAAATCTTCACCATGACTCCCGGTGGATTTGTCGATCTGCAGCCATACGTGAAGAAATTCGGCATCGTCGACAACAGTCTTTCCCGCATCTACGGTATACTCTTCGGGCAACGCATCTCCAAGAGCCAGCGTCTTACCAACTGGGAAGCCGCAACGCTCACTCCCGCCCAGCAGGCATACGCCTCCATCGACGCCCGAAGTTGCATCACCATCTACGAGTATCTGCAATCAGGCAAGTTCTCCCCCGCCAACTCACCCTATATTCTCCCTCCGGCAGCGGAAGAAGACGGGACTTCAATCTAATTCAAAACTACCAATTTTTTTTAACACCACCGATATCGGAGGCGTTGTCAATACCCTTATCCCGACATGAAGAATTTACTCCGAAGAAAATACATCCTGGTTCCCGCTTTGTTATTTATATATGGAGCCGCAATGGCTGCCATCTTCGGACCCGACCTCATAAAATCAGGCCGGAAATGGTATCTGATAACATTCCTTATCGCCGACCCCATCATCTGCCTCCTCACATTCTTCTTCATGCGCAAGAGATATCGCATCCTCCACTGAACTCCTCCCCCTACACCCTCCGGATTTTCTCTCTATCTGAAAATTCAACCTCCATCTATATATGCTCTCCTCCCTGAAAATAAGTTTGTTATGGAAGAAAATAAAGAAAAAAACTCCGATAAGTCTTTCGAAATCATACAGCACGCAATCGAGATGCTCAAGACAGTCTACGACCCGGAGATTCCCGTCAATGTTTACGACCTCGGACTCATCTATAAGATAGACTACACCGAGGCTGACGAAATTCTGCACGTAGATATGACACTGACCGCTCCCGGGTGTCCCGCCGCTGACTTCATTATGGAAGATGTACGCCAGAAACTTCTCTCCGTCGACGGACCGAAGGCTGTCGACCTACGTCTGGTATTCGAACCCGAATGGAATCAGGACATGATGAGCGAAGAAGCAAAACTCGAACTCGGATTCCTCTGATTCCTGCACGTCACAACGATACAATAATCGGTCAAACTCTTCTTATTCCGATTGATATAAATGTCCCGATTGACATAAATACCTCCCACCGCTTCAGATCGCTACCTCTCAACGATAATGCAATGAAGAAGGCATATTTTTTCAGCGATACCCATTTAGGAGCCTCATTCTTCCCCGATTCCAGGCAACGAGAACTCAAAGTAGTGGAATTTCTCGACTACATCAGCAAGGATGCCTCCGAGATATATCTTCTCGGCGACATCCTCGACTACTGGTATGAATATCGATATGTCGTACCACGCGGCTTCGTGCGCTTCTTCGGCAAATTGGCGGAATTGTCCGATCGGGGAGTAAAGATCACATGGCTTATCGGAAATCACGACATCTGGATTTTTGATTATTTACCGCAGGAATTGGGGATAGAGGTGATAGACGGCACCCTCGTCACTGAAATAATGGGTACGCGCATCCTTATGGCGCACGGCGACGGCGTATGGCAACATTCACGCCAATTCCGTATGCTCCGCGCCCTCTTCCGCAATAAGACGTGTCAGCGGCTTTTCGCAGCAATCCATCCTCGATGGACCATCCCCTTCGCCTACGCCTGGAGCCGCCATAGCCGAAAGGGAGATATGCAGAAGGAGGAAGCCGACATCGCTCTCCCCCCATTCGATCCGCAAGACCCGGCAAATCTGACGCGTACCCCCGCCAATGAGATGAACTTCCACATACGCAAACTCTACGACTTCTCCGCCGAATATGAGAAATCTAACCCCGACTGTAAATATTTTCTTTACGGACATCTGCATCGCATGGTGCAACAGGCACTCCCCGGCGGAGGCACAATGCTGATACTCGGCGACTGGATCAATAAATTCTCATACGCCGAATTCGACGGGACTCAGATGTCGATGAAGATATTCCGATCCTCGAAATAAAAACGGTCGCCGGATAAATAAAGATAAATAAAGATAAATAAAGATAAATAAAGATAAATAAAGATAAATAAAGATAAATAAAAAAGTCTTTCTGAATTTATCCATTTTTGGTATTTCAGCATTATTATTTTTTAAAACTGCGCCAAATCTCTTAAAAAGGGGTAAAAAATAAAACGGATTGTATGTTATACAACACTTTTCTAAATTTTTGACCAAAATAATTTGGTTATAAACCGCAAACATCGTACCTTTGCACAGAACCTATAACAATCTTTTTTACCTTAAGATTTTTTACCTGTAGAAACTTATCAAAAAGGGTACGACCGCGGAGGTTATTACCCTTTTATTTTTATATATAGTTTTGATTTGAGATATTTATGTTTTGATTTGAGATATTTATTTTGTAAATTTGCAGTTACTAATCTCTCCAAACAGGCAATCAACCCGGATTGTCTCTCCACAAGAGTTTCAAAGAATCCATATAAACTTTAATCGTATGACTACTATCAAAAAACTTCTCCTCGTAGTGTGCGCTCTCGCGATGGGCGTAAGTATGGCAAGCGCCAAACCGATCAACCTCGGCGTCAAGGCAGGTATGAACGTCAATAAACTCTCTCTTGATAAGGATCTCGGCAGCAGCGAAAACTCTTGCGGCTGGACCGCCGGTGTCATGGCGGAATTCACCGTGCCCATCATCGGCATCGGCTGCGACCTCAGCCTTATGTATTCGCGAATGAACAATTCTTCTAACGTGCATTACAATGGCAAAATTCCCTCCTCTGCCGGCTCTATCCTTGGCTCCACATCTGCTGCCGTGGCTGCCGACAACGCTGACCTCTACGGCAAAAACTTCATCGAAATCCCCCTCAACATCAAATATAAACTCTCTCTCCCCTTGGTGGCAAGCATCGTGAAGCCTTACGCTTTCACCGGCCCGAACTTCGCTTTCCGTCTCGGCAAATCTGTAAAGGATCAGATCCGCGAACTCGAATCACGCTCATGCCAGATCGCATGGAACGTCGGTCTCGGTGTCGAACTCTTCAATCACGTGCAGGTAGGCGCAAGTTACGCCTTCGGTATAAACAACGTGGTAAAGACCATCAACAAGGTTGCCGACACCACAGTCAACCCCACCGACATCAAGGCTCGCAACAACTACTGGACAGTGACCGCAGCCTACGTATTCTAAATCCTTAATATCACATCCCACCCTCTCTCCCCTCTCACTCCTCAGTTTAGAGTATGATTAAGAAATTATTGGCAATCCTACTGCTCATAGGCTCAACAATGAGCGCATCCGCCGAATTCAGATGGGGACCCTCCGCCGGATGGAATCTTACCAATTATTATTGGAAAGAACCATTGCTCCACTCCGCTCAGAGAAGCGGATTTCAAGCCGGTCTGCTCGGCGAGATAATGATTCCCGGCATCGGGTTCGGTATCGACCTCGGAGCGCGCTATGCCTATCGTGAAGCCACCATCAATCTGGGCGAATATCCCGTATGGAGCAACCAAGGGTATGAAAACGGACCCTTCCGTCTTCACCGGCTCGAAATTCCAATTCATCTCCGATTCAAATGGACACGAATGGATGGTCTCGAACATTATGTGGCGCCTTTTGCCTTCGCCGGCCCGGTAGTGGCTTTCAATCTCAAACAGAGCGACTGCAAGGCAATGGAGCATCCCGCCGGAAGCCTCGGCATCGAAGTGGGGTTAGGCGGCGAATTCCTGGAGCATATCCAACTCTCCGCCTCTTACATCTGGGGCGTGGCTTACGATATGCGCACCGTAAAACTCGATAATAACTCCGCGCGTTCGCAATCCTGGAATATCAACGTAGCATATCTATTCTGATAGCGGATTTTAAATTTCAAAATTTCAAATAGTACGAAACTGAAATGTTTGCCGAAGTAATACTTCCTCTGCCGCTTTACTCTACATTCACATACAGCATCCCCGCCGAAATGAGCGGGGATGTTCACGTAGGGTCACGTGTTCTCGTGCAGTTCGGCGCAAGGAAGTTCTACACCGGCATAGTCCTTGAAATCCACGATCGCCAACAGAATTTCGATGTCAAGCCGATCAACGGTATTCTTGACGCCTCACCAATCGTCCACGATCTCCAACTCGCCCTCTGGGAGTGGATGGCGGAGTATTACCTATGCTCCGTCGGCGACGTCTATAAGGCGGCACTCCCCACCGGACTCAAACCGGAATCCACCACCCTCGTGGCTCTCAATCAGGATGCCGAAGAAGTGGAAGGCTACAATCTCTCCGACCGCGAATCAATGATCGTGCAACTCCTGCAATCCGAAAAAAAAATATCTATCGCCGAAATCCAGAAAAATACCGGACTGCAAAACGCTACCTCCACAATCCACAGACTGATGGAAAAGGGCGTAGTGGAAATATTCGAAAAGGTTGTGGAGCGCTACCGCCCCAAGTCAGAAAAGATGGTACGCCTGGCTTTGGATGGCGTAAACCCGGCAGAGCGCCACGATAAGATTCACGATTTCATGAATCTAACGGCACGTTCGTCCAAACAGGAGCGGATGCTCCTCGCCTATCTCGACCTCTCGCAATGCCTGGCGCGCGAATCGGAGGCGGCAGAAGTGAGCCGTAAGGAATTGCTCGAAAAATCAGGGGGCTCGCCGGCAATCCTCAAATCCCTTATCGACAAGGGCATCCTCCAGCAATACAGCAAAGCCGTCAACCCTTTCAAAAAGGATGTGAAAAAAGCGGTTGAGATCCCATTTCTCTCACCCGCTCAGCAGAAGGCACATGCCGAAATCATCGAGGCTTTCAAGACTCATAGCACCGCATTGCTGCATGGAGTCACCGGCAGCGGAAAGACTGAGATATACTCCCACCTCATCAACGCCACCCTGCACGCCGGCTACTCCGTACTCTTCCTCGTGCCTGAAATCTCCCTCACCACCCAACTCACCGACAGATTACGCCGCATCTTCGGCGACCGGTTGCTCGTCTATCACTCCAAATTCTCCGATTATGAACGTGTCGAAGTTTGGAACACCGTGCTCCACACTGACCAACCTCGCATCATACTTGGAGCGCGCTCTGCCGTATTCCTCCCCATCCGAAGGTTAGGACTCGTCATCATCGATGAAGAACACGAATCCTCCTACAAGCAATTTGACCCCGCTCCGCGCTACAACGCGCGCGACACCGCCATTATGCTCGCATCGATGCACGGAGCAAAGACTCTCCTCGGCTCCGCCACCCCTGCCATCGATACTTACTACAAAGCGAAAAACGGCAAATACGGATTGATTACTCTCTCCGAACGCTTTGAAAACGCTACCCTTCCGGAAGTAAACATCGTTGACATGCGCGACCAACGCAAACGCAAACTCATCAACGGTATTTTCTCATCTCCTCTGCGGCTCGCCACAGATTCGGCGCTCGATTCAGGTCGACAGGCGCTCTTTTTCCAGAATCGCCGCGGGTTTGCCCCATACGTTGTGTGCCGCAACTGCGGCTGGACTCCCCGCTGCATAAATTGCGATGTGGCTCTGGTATATCACAAATATTCCGATCAGTTGCGATGCCATTACTGCGGATACGCCATTCAGCGCCCCGCCGTTTGTCCGGCATGTCAGGAAAATTCAGTCGAAGTCTACGGCTACGGCACCGAACGCATCGCCGAAGACACAGCCACCACATTCCCCAATGCCAAGGTGCTCAGAATGGATCTCGACACCACCCGCAACAAAGATGCCTATCAGGAGATTATCGAAGATTTCTCCACTAAAAACACCGATATTCTCGTAGGCACGCAGATGCTCTCCAAGGGGCTAGATTTCGAGAATGTCACCGTGGTGGGTGTGCTCAATGCAGATTCACTCCTCAACTTCCCCGATTTCAGATGCAACGAGCGCGCCTTCAATATGCTCGAACAAGTGGCAGGAAGAGCCGGACGCCGACTCGAAAAAGGGAGTGTCTTCATCCAGACCACCGACCCCGACAATCCGATTCTCGCCAAGGTAAAAGCCCACGACTACTCCGGATATTACCACGAGGAGATCGAAGCCCGAAGGAAACTTCTCTATCCTCCCTTCTCAAAAATCATCAATATCTATATCAAGAATAAAGACCCGAAGATGGTGGATGAAGCGGCTTTTCTCTTTGCCGACGCACTTCGCAAAGTTTTTTCATCGCGCGTGCTCGGCCCTGAAAAACCTGTTATCAGCCGCATCGCCACCTATTATCTGCAATCCATAATGCTCAAGATTGAAGCCGGAGCCTCGATGAATAAGGTGAAGCATATCCTGCGCACCCTCTACGAATCTCTGGCACGCGACAGCCGAATCAAATCTTCCGTAATCTATTACGATGTGGATCCCGCATGAAAATCCGCGTCTTCTGCATAAAATCTTACGGAGACCGCATAAAATCTTACGGATTCTGCATAAACCCGAACTCTCATGCAAAATAAAGAAAACAACATACAATTCGACCATAAAGAAAACAACATACAATTCGACCGTAATCATCTCTGGCACCCCTATACCTCAACCGTCGACCCCCTCCCCTGCTACGAAGTGGAGAGCGCAAAAGGAGCCGTGATCCGGCTTGCCGACGGCACTGAACTCATCGACGGCATGTCGTCATGGTGGTGCGTGATTCACGGATACTCCCACCCCGTGCTGGTGGAAGCGGCAAAACGCCAGATCGACAAGATGTCGCACGTCATGTTCGGAGGTTTCACCCATCAGCCTGCCGTAGAACTCGGTCGAATCCTGCTCGATATTCTCCCTCACGAGATGCAACATATCTTCTATGCCGATTCAGGTTCGGTAGCCACCGAAGTGGCGATGAAGATGGCAGTGCAGGCTCAGAACGATGTCAAGCGCACCGACTTCGCTACAATCCGCAGCGGCTATCACGGCGACACGTGGAACGCCATGTCGGTATGCGACCCCGTCACCGGAATGCACAGTGCTTTCGGCGATGCTCTCCCGCGGCGCTTCTTCGCCCCTTCTCCGGAATGTCGTTTCGGCGATGAATGGGATCCTGCTGATTTCCAACCCATGAAGCAACTGCTCGAACAGCATGCCGATACCTTAGCGGCTGTGATTCTCGAACCCGTCGTGCAGGGAGCCGGCGGCATGAGATTCTATCATCCGCAATATCTGCGCGAACTGCGCAAGGAGTGCAGCCGCCTCGGCATAATCCTCATCTTCGACGAAATCGCTACCGGTTTCGGACGCACGGGCAAGATGTTCGCTCTCGAACATGCCGGAGTCGTGCCGGATATCATCCTCATGGGCAAAGGGATCACCGGCGGATTCATGACCTTCGCGGCTATTGCCACTACTGCCGAAATCGCCCGCCGTATCTCGGAATCCGACGCCAAGTGCATGATGCACGGTCCCACATTTATGGGTAATCCCCTCGCTTGCGCCGTAGCCGTGGCTTCTACCCGACTCCTTCTCGACTCCCCATGGCAGAAAAGGGTGAAGGAGATTGAGACAATCCTTAATGAGCGCCTTGCTCCCGCACGCGATTTTCCGAATGTGGCGGATGTCAGGGTACTCGGTGCTATAGGAGTCATCGAAGTGAAAGATAATATCAACGTAGGTGAATTTCAAAAACGTTGCGTAGAGAAAGGGGTATGGATTCGTCCCTTCGGAAAGAACGCCTACATCTACCCGCCGTTTATGGCCATCTCAGATGATCAGTTGCATACCCTCTGTGACGCTCTCCTTGCTCTTGTGAACCCCGAGTAATCACTCCCCTCCTCTCCACGATTAATTTACGTTTTTGTAAATATGACGGTCAAGAAATCCACTGTAAAGAATAAATCCTCACGCGAGTCGGCAGCCCGAAACAGGTCTTCGCGCGAGTCGGCGTCTGAAAAGAAAGCCGCTCGCCACTCCGGATCCGTAAGCAGAAAAAAAACAGCATCCAAAGAGCACCCCCATCCGCAGGCTTATCCGCTCGATGTGTATGAGAAGATGATCGAACACTTCGAGAAGGAAAACCGTATGCGCAGAATCCCGGATGTGGCGGCTGAGGACGCCGACGAGTGTATCGACCTTCTCAGCAACGATTATCTTGGACTCGGCGCGGAGGCCCATCTATATGAGGCTGAGTTCCGCCGCAGATTTCCGGATGCCACATTCACATCATCAGCATCTCGCCTGCTATCGCGTAAAAACAACTATCATAACCTTCTGGAAGCCAAACTTGAGGAATTATACGGACGCCCTGCGCTACTCTTCAATTCCGGCTATCACGCCAATTTAGGTGTGATTCAGGCTCTTGCCGTGCCCGGTACTATGTTCATTGCCGATAAACTCGTCCACGCCTCTGCCATTGATGGATTACGACTGTCGGAGGCTGATTTCAAACGTTTTCCGCATAATGAAATAAGCAAGGCTGAACGTATCCTCAAAGATAATTACGATGACTACAACCGCTTCGTCATTATCGTAGAGGGCATCTACAGTATGGATGGTGATGTAGCTCCGTTGCGCCGACTCGTTGAATTGAAACGCAAGTATCCCAAGGTGATTCTGTACGTCGATGAGGCTCATTCCTTCGGAGTTAGAGGAGCACGCGGACTCGGACTCGCAGAGGAATTGGATCTCATCCCTGAGATCGACATTATACTCGGCACTCTCGGCAAAGCGGCGGCATCGGCGGGAGCTTTCGTTGTCACAACTCCCGTACTGAAGAATTATCTCATCAATTGCGCCAGAAGT
>CAMWSV010000020.1 GCA_947177015.1 uncultured Porphyromonadaceae bacterium | reverse complement strand
TTATAGATATTATCATCGCGCAGGCGGTTGCGGAAGTTATTGATCTCACGCTCGCGGTTGTAGGCGGTGATAATCTTCGAATCTTCCGGAGTCTCCATCTCGCGGAGCAATTCCAGCATATTTTTCATCGCGCCTTCCACCATATCAAACATCAGGTCAATCTCCTTCATCACTCCCTCGGCAAATTCCACATGCACCTGATTCTTTCGCGTCATCGTCTTAGCCACGTTGAAGCAACTGTCGGCTATAGATTCTATCTCCGACACCACCCGCAGCATCCCGGCGATACGCATCTTGCCTTCCGGACTCAATCGTCCCTCGGCTATCTTATTGAGGAAGGTGCCGATCTCGATCTCCATACGGTCCGAAATCTCCTCATACTTCTCAAGGCGGGAGTAGAGTTGGGTGAATTCCTCCTCCTTCTTGCTATCCACGTGTATTATCTTATGCGCCATGTCGAGCATACGCTCCACTCGTTCGGCATAGACCACAATCTCTTTCTGCGCCTGAGTGATATTCAATTCGGAAGTGCCCATCATGCCGCGGCCGATAAATTTCAACGAGAAGTCTTCCTCATTATCCTTATGCTTGGCAGGCATGATCCAGCATACTATCTTCACGTAGATCTTAGTAAACCAGATCATGATGAAGAGGTTGCAGGTGTTGAACACGGTGGGGAACATCGCGAGTGCGAATGCCATGGATGCCTGAGCCTTGGCAGTGAGTCCGCCGGTAGGGGTGAGCAGTGTGGAGTCTGCCATAGCCATATCCTCGGCGCGCGATATATCAAGCGGGTTCAGCCCTTCGAGCCAATAGGTGATGTCTGCCACGAGCGTAACAAACGGAGTGAATATAATCAGCACTATTATCGAGCCCAACACGTTAAACAGCACGTGGCCCATCGCCGTTCGTTTCGCCGCCAGGTTACCGCTGAGCGATGCCAGCACGGGGGTGATCGTCGTACCGATATTTCCGCCCAGGATGATGGCGCAACCCAGTTCGTAACTGATCCAGCCCTGCGAACACATAATCAACGTGATGGCGAACGTGGCGGCTGAACTCTGCGCGATCATGGTGACGATGATACCGATCGCAAAGAATATCAGCACCGAGCCGTAGCCCATCGAGGTGTAATGCGTAAGGAACTGCAACATTCCCGGATTTTCCTGAAGGTTAGGCACATACTTCGAAATCAGGTCGAGACCCATGAAGAGGAAGCAGAAGCCGATAAGAAACTCACCCATCGACTTATAGGTGGATTTCTTCATGAATAGCATCGGCACCCCCACAGCGAGCAGCAGGATACTGTAGTCGGAGATATTCACCTCAAACGAGAATGCCGATATTATCCACGTAGTCACCGTGGTGCCCACGTTGGCGCCGAATATCACCGCCATTGCCTGACCCAGCGACATCAGACCCGCATTCACGAAACTCACCACCATCACCGTCGATGCCGACGACGACTGGATCAACGCCGTGATCAGGATACCGGTTATCACACCCGTAACTCTATTCTTGGTCATGATGCCAAGAATGTTACGCAATCTGTCGCCCGCAACCTTCTGCAGACCCTCACTCATCACCTTCATTCCATACAGGAAGAGGCACACCGACCCAAGCAGGGCGATAAAATCAAAAATCGAATAATTCACGAATCAAAAATCGATTAATTCATTTCTCAATAATTACTCTCCCCCATCTCCATTCACGCCCCACTCCCAATCCAAGTTACAAAATTAAAACAATCTTTTCATTTTCAGCAATATTTTCCCCACTTTCCCCAATTCCCCCTCAAAAAAACTAAAAATACTTCCCCTTCTCCTCAAAGGGATCGGCTCTGCTCCGGGTCTGTGTCTTCCGGGTTCCGGATCTCAACTTTAGTTCGGGATTCCAAAATCAGTTCAGGATTAAAAATCAGTTCAGCATCCGGCTCCCGCTCGCTTATATATCAGAAGGTTTGGCCGTAGTTGCCGCGGTCGAAAGCGCGGTAGCCGATGGCTTCGGCAAGATGGCCGGTAAGTATCGGGGCGTGAACGCAGTCTTCGAGCGGCAGACGCGCAGAGTAGTCAAGGTCGGCAATCGTACGCGCCACGCGCAAAATACGATCGAAGGCGCGCGCCGACATATTCATACGTTCCATCTGCTCCTTGAGTTTCTTTAAGCCGTCGGCATCGGGCCATGCATATTCATGCAGCAGCGATGAATTCATCTGGGCGTTGCAATGGATGGCGGCAAAGTCGCGATAACGTAGTTGCTGCACCCTGCGGGCGTTCATCACCCTCTCACGGATCGCCGCCGAACTCTCCCCCGCCTCACGCGTGGCGAGTTCGTCAAACTCCACCGGCTGTATCTCCACCTGAATATCTATGCGGTCGAGGAGCGGCCCGCTGATCTTGTTCATATACTTCGCCACCTGCCCCGGCTGACACGTACACGGCTTGCGGGGATGCCCGTAATATCCGCACGGACAAGGATTCATCGACGCCACCAGCATAAATGATGCCGGATAATCAATCGTATATTTGGCGCGCGACACTGTAATCACCCTATCCTCAATAGGCTGACGGAGCACTTCCAGCACCTGACGCGGAAATTCCGGAAATTCATCAAGAAAGAGCACACCGTTGTGCGAGAGCGAAATCTCACCCGGCATGGGATTTATGCCACCCCCCACCAGCGCCACCGGCGAAACAGTGTGATGCGGCGTGCGGAAGGGGCGCCTGGTGAGCAGCATCGAGCCGCTGTGCAATTTCCCTGCCACGGAGTGTATCTTGGTGGTCTCAAGCGCCTCAGCCATACTCAGCGGTGGGAGTATCGAAGGGAGACGCTTGGCAAGCATGGACTTTCCGGCTCCCGGCGGACCTATCATAAGCAGATTATGTCCGCCGGCACAAGCCACTTCAAATGCCCGCTTCACACTCTCCTGCCCCTTCACCTCCGCGAAATCGAATTCAAAATTATTGGCTGTGGCGGCGAAGATGGCGCGGGTGTCCACTACGGTAGGCCGCACATCGCCTCCCCCCTGCATCACGCCGATAGCCTCACTCAGTGTCTTCACCCCGAACACCTCGACTCTGTTCACCACCGCCGCTTCCATCTTATTTGCCTCGGGCACAATCAATCGCTTTATACCCAGTTCGCGCGCCTTGATGGCCATAGGGAGCGCACCCGGCACGGGCATCACATTGCCGTCGAGTCCGAGTTCGCCGAGCAGCATATAATCCCCGGTATCCGGCACACTTATCTGTCCGTCGGCAATCAGCAATCCTACAGCCATGGGGAGGTCGAAGCCTGCCCCCTCCTTCTTCACATCTGCGGGCGAGAGATTGATTACCACATTCTTGCGGGGAGTCTCAAACCCGCTGTACCGGATAGCGCTCAGCATGCGCTGATGGCTCTCGCGCACAGCCATATCCGGTAAGCCCACAATCAGGAAACCGCAACCGCGCTGCGCACTCGTCTCTATCACAACCTTACGCGCCTCAATGCCATGAATTGCGGCGGAGTTCACCTTCGATAATCCTATTTTTTCCATGTCTTGAATTTTTTGATGGCTGCCTCGCCGTCGCGGTCCGAGTATTTAAGTCTTCCGTCGGGACCAATCACCACCCACCATGGAGTGCCGTTGACACCGAGCCTCATCAGGTTTTCATCGGCAATACCCCGCGGCATCCACACATGGAGCACCCGGCGCAGCGAATCATCCTTCACGGCGTAGGTCCAGGTGGAGGAGTCGGAGTCGAGACATATATCCACCATCGGCATTCCGGCTGAGTCTCCCCTCCATCCGGCAAGCCGGCGCAGAGTGTCGATGTCGGCGCGTCGATCCAGATCGGCGCGTCGCCAGAGATAAATCAGTATCGGACGCTTACCGCCGGAAGCCTTTATGGTATCAAGATTCCTTTCGTAACTTTTCACTATCATATCCGCCACCTTATCGCCCCCCTGCACTCCCGAGGCAGGGGCTATACGTGTGGAAGTGATCATATCCTGCCGCATAATGGCAGCCCCCAGTTTCTTGCCATCCGCCGCCACGCCATTCTTTTCGAGCAGCGACCGGAGTTTCAGAAATCCCTCCGGATTGATTTTGGCATCATAGTATGTGGTGAGGATTATGAGCGAGGCGAGTTCATCATCGTTAGCCTCCACAAACTTCTTCACAGAGGCGTTCAGACGCTCACGAATCCCACGCCGCGTATCTTCGGAGGCTTGCATCGCCTCACCTATCAATCCGCGGTTATCGCGCTTGAAATCCGAAAGTCTGCCATTCACCTTATTCCCCGTCACATTCCATTCCAGAGGATTATCATCTTTCCCTTCAAACACTATTTTATCGCCACGCTCGGCGTATGCCACGCAGGCAGCCACATCGCGGCGGCCGGCGAAGATATACACCACCGTAGGATTCCGCGTGATCCCTTTCAGTTCCCCCTTGCCGGCACTTACAGCCACCACCGTCTCCACTGCGATACCTCCACGGCGGTCAGAGCCGTAATACTGGATAGTGTATGTGGAGTTGCAACTCTCGGGCAAACGGAATTCGAGTGTGAATTCATTCCTTACGCATCCTGACACCAACACCAGCAGCATCAGCAGCGCAAGAGTATATCCCGGTTTGAATCTTGATTCGGATAAGCACTTCATAATACCGCAAATTTACAATTTTTTTATTAAATTCGCGGCATGACCAGAGATTTATTTAGCCGCTACGTATGGATTGTAGATACGCTGATGCGTAATGAGAAACTGACGCGCGATGAATTCAACCGTCTGTGGGAGAAGTGTCATCTCTCTGACGGGCGCCCCATGCCGGAGCGTACTTTTTTCCATTACCGTCGTTCGATCGAGGAGAATTTTCATATCGACATCTGCTGCACCCGCGCCGGGGAATACTACATCGATCAGGCAAGCATCAACCGCAACCGCACCCTCACCAACTGGATGCTCGACAGTTACGCCGTCAACGGCGCCATCGCCGAGGCGGCTGCCTCGACAGACCGCGTGGAAGTGGAGGAGGTGCCATCGGCTCGCGAGTTCCTCCCCACGGTGCTCTCCGCAATGCAGGCATCGAAGATGGTGACTTTTACCTACGCCGGATTCTCACGTTCGCGCCCGGAGAAGGATATCCTCTTCGCCCCCTACTTCCTGAAGCGATATAAGCAGCGCTGGTATATGCTCGGTTATAAAGAGAAAAGTCGCGAGATACGCACGTATGCCCTCGACCGTATACGCCGGATGATGATCACAAACCGCGGTTTTCAACTCCCCGAGGGTGAAAGTGCCGACAATTATTTCGGTCATATCCTCGGAGTCACCACCTCGAAGGCTCCCATACGCAAGGTCGTGCTGCGCACCACACCCACACAGGCAAAATATTTCCGCGCACTCCCGCTCCACACATCGCAGTCCGAGGAGGAGATCACCGACGATTACTCCATCTTCAGTTTCCGCCTGCAACTCAACTATGAACTTGTGCACGAAATTCTATCCTTCGGCAACACCGTCACCGTGATGGAGCCGCAGGAACTCCGCATGATGGTGACGGAATCCCTGCGCTCTACCCTCTCGAATTACGATATTTCAGCCGGGGATAAAAATTGACTGAGGGGATGAAGCCGGCGCATCGGGATGAAAGCCGGCATAAGGGGATTATGATTGCGGCTCAGGATGATGATTGCGGCTCAGGATGATGATTGCGGCTCAGGATTATGATTGCGCAAGATTATCCTTGACGTAGCGTGATATGTATTCTTTAAGTTCCGGAGCGTCGATGATCTTGATATGGTCGGCAAGTCCCACATAGAATCTCGCCAGCGCGTCCAGTCCCGAGATAGTTGCTGAATAGTACCATACGTTGGGGTCGTTGGCGTTCTTGCCCAAATCCTGCCTGGTGCGCGGATATTGCTCGATGAGCAGATTCTTGGCGTGCAGGTCGAGTTCGAGCGATACGGAATATTGGGGCGTGCCGGAGATGCGGAAGGCGTCTATATACAAGGGCTTATGGCTACGCTCAAATTCCCAGCGGCGGTCTGTAATCTCCACATATTTCATACGCGCAATGCTGAACACTTTGCAGCATGCCGCCTCGCAGTCGTAGGCGGTGACAAGGCCGTCTTCCGCCAGCACGTCATATACTTCCACCTCCCGGTTGGAAATAGTGCCTCCGCCTGATGATGCATAGTCATGGAGTATAACCCGGCAGCGACTGTATTTGGCCTGCTGCAGATTGCGCAGCGTATCTGCCTTCTCGCGGTCTTTGAGAAGTTTCTCGTGGGTGATCTGTGCCTTAACCCTGTCGGTCATACGGCGCGTCTCGCGGTCTATCCTCACGTAGGCTTCCCCATCCAATTCCACTACTCCGAAGGGGAACGGCTCCACCTTTATGATCGCCACATCATCATCAAATCCGGAATCTATATGCACGTACGTCATCACATCCTTGCCCAACTTCTTGATGATCGGATCGATGATATAAAGGCGCACGAAAGTATCGAAATTCTTACATTTCAGATAATTCAGGTCCTGAGCAAGTCCGGTCACGTAGCCCTGGTCGTTGACGCCGATATAGAGGGTGCCTCCGATTGATGAATTCAGGAATCCGCAGATAGCCTTGAATATATTATGCGATTGCAGCGGGAGATTAGGCTGCATGTTATTATCGGGGGGATATACGAGCGAAGTCTTGAATTCCACCGTCTGGCTCTCAGTGCCGAGATAGGGGCGTGAATCCGAGTCGATCTCCACATCTTCTTCAGTCTCGATCGAAAGGTTCTTTACGATTTCGCGCTTCAGGGCGTTGAGGGTGGCAGCCGTCAGAGTCTCCCGGATACTGTTGGCGGCGTGGATCAGACGTGCCAGTTTGGAGATGAGGGGTTGCTCTTCGGGATTGAGCGTCAGAGCATCGTTGAGTTTCTGGGAATATTCCGATTTGCCGTATTCCTTGAGGAGATCGAGAATCATAAACCTGAATTTCACAGACTCCGAATCGGCAAATTCTTCAATTTCGGGGAGTTCGATATCATGGATATTATCGTTGACCGCGAAACTCACGATCGCTCTCAGATAGGATTCGGCAAACTGAAGGAATTTCAGGCTCACTGAGTCGCCGGCAAACATGGCGAGCGCCATCGCATTGGCGAGATAGCGCAGGCGCTCCACCGGATTGGGAAGATTGCGCTGATGGATATAGAAGAGTCTTATCAGGTAGGGGATGAATTCGTTGTTAAAGCGTGCATTCACTTCCTCCTCTCGCTCCGCATCGCGAGGCAGCGGCGTAGACTCTATGAATTCCCTTATCGCGGCAGCGCGGATTTCGGGATTTTTGAATTCCGCCTCATACTCCGCGACTATATCATCCTGAGTGACACCTTCCAATACTTCAGCATTTATCTTGCCGTAGTTCTTGCGGTCTTCAAATCGGGTGATTTTGAGGCGCGCCAGATCATGCAGTCCGAAACCTTCCTTGCTATAGGTGCAGATTGACGCGCCATTTTCTGCAAGCCAGTTGAAGTATATTCCCACCTGGCTTATAAGTTCAGCATAGAGAGTCTCCCCCACCCCATAGTTGGATCTCGTATCCTCCACGAAGAATTCCTTCAGGGTGTCTTCAAATGAGAAGGTGCCTTCATCGGGCTGCACCGCCTTTGCACGCACGTAGTCGCCGCGTCTGAAATATTTGCTCATCAAATCTGCGTAATACACTCCCATATAGGGGCCGCTGAATACAAATTTTCCCTTCAGATAGGTATAGTCCGGATCTGTAGTCTCCACCAATATATCGAACTTACCGGGCTCCTGAAAATTCGGTCTTACTTCCGTGACCCGCACCACAAGGCTATCGCCGGGTGCATAACTGAATTTCTTTATGGACTGTGGCTGTCTGAGAGGCTGTTCCTGCGATTTTAAGAATCCGCTGATGAAATCCACCATCTTCGCAAATACGGACGCGTCTGACGTCTTCAACTGTTCTCCTCTGAAACTCCCCAATCTGCTGCCGATGCCGGTGTCGAGTGAATATGCCAGTGCCGCAGGACGCTCTTCAAGGCTCCTATTGCCCGGCGAGGTGATTGTGATCCCCTCATCCGTCTGCCATATCCTGCCGTAGCCGTCGAGTTTCTTCGCCACACTGATTTTTTCACTGAATCTCGTCTCTTTACAGAGTTTATAAGTGAATATCTCTTTCCGGAAGTGGATTATATCATTGAAGGAACACCCTACTTTCTCCAGTTTGTCATATTTTAGGCAATTCCCTGCCAATGTGATTATATCGTCTGCATATTTGGGCACATATACCGCCACATTCTGCAGCAACGCAAGAAGCACCTTTATTCGGTCATGAGCATCGGGAAATGTAAGAAGATAGCATGCCAACAACCTGATATTGAAAATTAAATTCTCCTGAGGTATCTCTTCAAGATATATAGGACGCTCCGCTACGGCTTCAAGTACATCTTTCACCCTTTCCCTGATCAGCCGCAGTGTGACACTGTAAAACGGATCATGCGCCGCAGCCCTGTTATTATGGATATATCCTAAAAGACGGTCTAAATTATCATCAATATATTCTTTTTTAATATCGAGCCATATCGGCGTGTTGTTTTCATTCTGAATCATAAAATAAGGTATATGTAATTAAGTTAAGTAATTTCTTTAGAATTATGCTATGGTCTAAATACAAGTAATGTGATTGAGGTTATAAAATTACAAAATTTACTTTATTTACGCAAACAGAAAAAGCATCCCTCGGTTCGGGATGCTTTTTCTATCTGTAATCTGCGGTGAAGTTACCGTGATCAGTCTTTGTATTTCTTGAGGATAACGCAGGCGTTGTGACCGCCGAAGCCGAAGGTATTGGAGAGGACTGCGTTGATCTCGCGCTCCTGAGCCTTATTGAAGGTGAAGTTGAGATCGTAGTCGACTTCGGGATCGTTGTCTCCTTCAGCGTGGTTGATGGTTGGGGGCACGATGTTGTCGGTGAGAGCCTTTACACTGAAGAGAGCCTCTACCGCACCGGCAGCGCCGAGCAGGTGGCCTGTCATTGATTTGGTTGAACTGAGGTTCATCTTATAGGCGTGGTCGCCGAATACCTGCTTGATTGCCTTAGCCTCGGAGATGTCGCCCACGGGAGTTGACGTGCCGTGCATGTTGACGTAGTCGATTTCCTCGGGTTTCATGCCGGCGTCGCGGAGAGCGTTCTCCATCACGAGGCGTGCGCCGAGACCTTCGGGGTGAGTTGCAGTAATGTGGAATGCATCGGCACTCATGCCGCCGCCTGCCACTTCGGCATAGATGTGTGCGCCGCGGGCTTTGGCGTGCTCAAGTTCTTCAAGCACGAGCGCCGCTGCGCCCTCGCCGATTACGAAGCCGTCGCGCGAGCCACTGAAGGGGCGTGAAGCGCCCTCGGGATCATCGTTGCGGGTGGAGAGAGCCTTCATCGAGTTGAAACCGCCTACACCTGCCGGATAGATGGCTGCTTCAGCGCCGCCGGCTACGATAGCGTCGGCATGGCCGAGGCGGATAAGGTTGAAGGCGTCGATGATGGCGTTATTCGAAGAGGCACAAGCCGAAACCGTGCCGAAGTTCGGTCCGTGATAGCCGTGATCGATCGAGATGTGACCCGCTGCGATGTCGGCGATCATCTTAGGAATAAAGAAAGGATTGTACTTAGGACCCTTATCGGCGTTCTGAGCATAATATCCGGCTTCTTCTTCGAAAGTGTGAAGGCCACCGATACCGGCTGCGAAGATCACGCCGACGCGATTCTTGTCGACCCCTTCTTCTGAGTCCAGATTGGCATCGTCGATAGCCTCCTGTGCCGCCACCAGCGCATACTGCGCATAGAGGTCGAGTTGACGGAGTTTCTTACGGTCGAAGTGCTCTTCGGGCTTGAAATCTTTTACCTCACATGCGAATTGTGTCTTGAATAGCGACGCATCGAAGTGGGTGATGGGGCCGGCTCCGCTCTTGCCTGCCACTGCGTTCTTCCATGTCTCCTCGACATTATTGCCCAGCGGTGTAAGAGCACCGAGTCCGGTGACTACAACTCTTTTTAATTCCATTTTATTGCGTATGTAATGAAAAATCTAATGTATAAAAGAAAAGTACAGTCTGCCGGCGTGTCCCGGCCCGGGACAGGTCGGCAGACCGAATCTGAGTATTCTTTTCTTAAGTCTGATGAGACTCTTTTAAGCCTGCGACGGCTCTTTTAAGCCTGGTGAGACTCGATGTATGAGATAGCATCTCCTACAGTCACGATCTTCTCAGCGTCTTCGTCGGGAATGGTGATACCGAATTCCTTCTCGAATTCCATGATGAGTTCTACAGTGTCGAGTGAATCTGCACCGAGATCTTTGCTGAACTCTGCTGCGGGGGTTACCTCTGCCTCATCAACTGTGAGTTTGTCTACGATGATGTCTTTAACTCTGTTTGCGATATCAGACATAATGCTAAAGTGTTAGTAGTTAATATTCGATTTTGCTATTTTTTCAGGCTGCAAAGTAAACGATTATTTTTTAATTACGGAAATTTTTTGCTTAAAAATGCACAGATTTTTTACGTTCGTGCAATATTTTAGCCCCGATTTCTCTTTTTTCACCTTACATTCTCTGTTTTTTCACATCTATTTCTCCGTCGCCACTCATTTTAATTCCCCGGAGTTTCTATGCGAAATCCGGGGAATTTTGGGTATTTTTATATGGCGCGGGAGTTTATTTGCTCTCCCAGGTCTCGCAAGTCTTGATGATCATGTCGCGCAGATTGCTGAAGCCCTTCTTGGTCTTCACTTCCTCTACCTGGCGCTCCACTGCCTCATCATAACTCAGTGCATCCACATCGCGGATGATGCCGATGGCGAGGGGGAGTTCGTTGCCGTCCATCATGGCGAGTTGCTGATGCAGGAAGTTGCTCGGAGTGGTGGCGTCGTGCACGAGCACGTCGTCGAGTGTCCAGCCGTCTTCACCGATTGTCACTGCGCGCAGTCCGAAGCCGTCCTGCACGAGACCCTTGTTCATCTCCTTGCCGAAGAGCATCTTTTCGCCCTGGTGCAGGTGGATGGTGTGCTCGTCGCGGCGGTCTTTGTCGCTGAGCATGGAGTGGCTGCCATTGTTGAAGATCACGCAGTTCTGGAGCACCTCTACCACTGACGCGCCTTTATGGCGGGCTGCCGCCACCATCACTTCTTTGGTGGTGTCGAGAGCGATGTCGATGGAGCGGGCGAAGAAGTTGCCGCGCGCACCGAACACGAGTTCAGCCGGGATGAAGGGATCTTCCGTAGTGCCGTAGGGGGATGATTTAGTCACAGCGCCGCGATCCGATGTGGGTGAATACTGACCCTTGGTGAGTCCGTAGATCTTATTGTTGAAGAGGAGGATATTGAGGTCGATATTGCGTCGCACGGCGTGGATGAAGTGGTTGCCGCCGATAGCGAGGCCGTCGCCGTCGCCCGAAATCTGCCATACCGTGAGGTCGGGGCGGGCGGTCTTGACGCCGGTTGCGATGGCTGCCGCACGTCCGTGGATCGTGTGCATGCCGTATGTGTTCATGTAGTAAGGGAGACGCGATGAGCAACCGATGCCGGAGATCACTGCTGTCTTCTCCGGGGGTACACCCAGCGCTGCCATCGCCTTGTGGAGCACGTTGAGAATAGCATGGTCGCCACATCCGGGACACCATCTTACACTCTGTTCACTTTTATAGTCTGCCGGAGCGTATTGACCGGGATTAACTGTCGTTGTTTCCATGGTGGGATCTTTTCTTCTCTGTTTTATTCTTTTATTGTGCCTTGCTGGCCGGCGAGCAAACGCTTCACGCCGTCTGTGATCTCGCGCACCATGAAGGGCTGACCCTCCACTTTGTTGATGCGTTCTACGGTCTTGCCCGGGAGTTGCATCTGCAGATAGTCGGCGAATTGACCGGTGTTGAGTTCGGCAACGATGATGCGGTCATAGCCTCTGAGCACTTCGAGAGCGTTCTTAGGCAGGGGGTTGATATATCTGAAATGAGCGAGTGCCACTTCGCATCCTTCAGCGTTGAGTTCCTCGGCGGCGGTGTAGAGGTGGCCGTAAGTGCCTCCCCAGCCTACGAGGATGGTCTTGGCGTCCTGCTTGCCCGCTACTTTCAGTTCGGGGATATCGTTGGCGATGCGCGCCACTTTCTCGCGGCGGATCTGCACCATCTTTTCATGGTTTTTACCGTCGGTGGAGATTGCGCTTGTGCGGATATCCTTCTCAAGGCCGCCTACGCGGTGCATGGCGCCCGGAGTGCCGGGGATAGCCCAGTAGCGCACCTGATTCTCATCGCGGTCGAAGGGTTTCCAGCCTGCTTCGAGGCGGTTGGCATCCACGAAGTGCGGATGAATTTCGGGATAATCCTCAGCCTCGGGGATACGCCATGCTGATGAGCCGTTGGCGATGAAGGCGTCAGTGAGGAGGATTACCGGAGTCATGTGCTCGATTGCGATGCGGGCAGCCTCGAATGCCATTGTGAAGCAGTCGGTGGGGCTGGCGGCGGCGAGCACACAGAGGGGAGACTCACCGTTGCGGCCGTAGAGGGCCTGCATGAGGTCGGTCTGTTCTGTCTTGGTGGGAAGACCCGTGGAGGGACCGCCGCGCTGAACATCGATCACTACCAAGGGGAGTTCAGCCATCACTGCCAGACCGATACCTTCGCTCTTCAGAGCCAGACCGGGGCCGGAGGTTGATGTCACCGCGAGATGTCCTGCGTAGGACGCGCCGATCGCTGAGCATACACCGGCGATTTCGTCTTCCATCTGGCAGGCTTTCATGCCGAGGTCTTTGCGCTTGGCGAGTTCGTGGAGGATATCGGTGGCGGGGGTGATGGGGTAACTGCCGAGGAACAACGGACGTCCGCTCTTTTCAGAAGCCATGATGAGGCCCCATGCTGTGGCGGTGTTGCCGTTCACGTCAGTGTATGTGCCGGGCTTCACATCCTCCGTCTCGATACGATAGGTCGACATCGAGGAGTGAGTGTTGTGACCGTAGTCCCAACCTGCCTGGATCACTTTCTTGTTGGCTTCGTAAACTGCGGGCTTCTTGGCGAATTTCTTTTCGAGTTTACGGAGCACGCTTTCTACGGGGCGGTCGAAGAGCCAGCAAATCAAGCCGAGCGCGAGCATATTCTTGCACTTGAGGATTGATTTGGGGTCCATGCCTGAATCTTCGAGAGTATGCTTGAGCAGAGTCGTCATCGGCACGAGCAGGATACGATTCTCGTCGATACCGAGTTCCTTTACGGGGTCGTCGGTCTTGTATTCGGCTTTCTTGAGGTCGGCGGGACGGAATGTATCGACGTCACAGATGATGATGCCTCCGGGTTTCAGATATTTGAGGTTGGTCTTGAGGGCTGCGGGGTTCATGGCGACCAGAACGTCGGCTTCATCGCCGGGAGTGTGGACGCCCTTGCCTACATTGACCTGGAATCCGCTCACGCCGCTCAGTGAGCCTTGCGGAGCACGGATTTCTGCCGGATAGTCCGGGAATGTGCTGATCTGGCTTCCCTCGCCTGCCGAAACATTCGAGAAAATATTGCCAGCCAATTGCATGCCGTCGCCGGAGTCGCCCGAGAAGCGGACTACGACGCGATCTAAAGTTTTTACATTTGTGCCGGGTAGCATGATGTTTATTTAGTTTGATTTAAGGTTATTTTCCGCAAATATAGCAAAAAATTCTAATAATACTCTCAATTATCCCAACTAAGTTGATTTTTTAATCGCCAAGTTGATTTTTTATTTAACGGCGCACTTTGCGCACCCCTCGGGGAGTGACGATTATATAGAGTCCGGAGGGGAGTTCGGATTCCGGGCAGTCGAGAATTTCGAGTCCGTCGATAGTGAAGATCCGGGTGCTTCCGGATGCGGCGGGAGCCACCGCGGGGGTGTCGATACCGGTCATCGGATTCGATACGCAGCGATAGAGCGCCGGAGCCACCTGCTTCGATGTGTAGACACTGAATCGGGGCGACGATGCGTTATACTGGAGTGTGCCGTAAGTGGTGCCGAAGTCAATGCTGACATTCTTTTCGGGAGTGAGCGTCACCACGGCGGGCATACCTTCGGCAGTGATATCCGCCTTCTTGGCGGCTGTGGTGGAGATATATCCCACAGTGTTGAGGGCGAGATTGCTGACCTCTACATAATACTGATTTCCTCCACCTCTCACAAATTCCACAATGGCGGTGTTTTCGGGCAATCGGGTGATTTCTCCGTTGGCGTCAGTCAATACGGAGCCTGCCACGGTAATGAATTTGTTTGTGCCCACTTCGGTCGACATCACATCCCCCGTCTTCTCAGCCACAAGGATATATTGGGAGTCGGTATCGATTTCAGATGCGTTGCTGACCTTGACCCAGCGTGCATCGCGGAGGTCGGCGGAGCCTTCCTCTGCGGCTGTGAGCGTCAGGGATGAGATCGAACTGCGGCGTCCGGGGCGGTCAGAAGGTTCGCAGTATGCCTTTATGGTGATAACCTCTCCCGCCTGCGTGGCTGCCGGCACTGTAAGGGAGCCCGCGCAGTGTATCCATTCATCAGATGCAGGTAGGCTGGAGCCGTTGATGTTATAATATGTCTCCACCGATTCGTCGGCGCCGAGATCTATCTGAAATTCTTTCCACCATCTTCCGGTCCAGGTATTCACGCCTGCCAGGTCATAGTCGGCGTTGGCATCCGCGGCGAAGTTGGGAGCCGCCGGGCGGTTGGGGAGGGGCGCAGTCTGCGCATCCGCAAGGTTGAAGGGGGTGTTGCGCTTAGAGCCCCAGACGTATTCGGCGAGTCCGGGAATTGCGATAAAGGGGTTTTCATTTTCCTGAATCGATGCCACATCCTGATTGCGTTTTGCCTCCCGCTCATCGACGGGGTCGGCGGCTGCCCAGGTCAGGAGCATATTGTATGCCCAGGGCTTGAGCGTGGGATACGCCGTGAGGTCATACATATAGTCATAATCAGGCTCATTTATCCAGGATATGTTGTCATATATAGTGAATACGTAGAAGTAGGCTCTGGCGAAGTCTCCCTTATATTCATCGGCAGGCTCAAACACGGTCTTGCTCCCGCCGCCGGTAGCGGCGGTCGGAGCGCCGATGGAGGTCAAGCCGTTGCTCCATGTGGGCTCGCCGGAAATTATACCGAGCGGCCAATTACTCTTTCGTCCGTTTGCATCCCCATCCGAGGGATTGAGATGGTGCAGGTCTTTATAGGCATCGTTTTTCACGCCTCCCCACCATGAATTTGCCACGGAGTGCTCGATATTCATGCCGGAGTGTCCGTTGCTTACCCACACAAGGCGGTTGCTGTACATATCGAACCATGCGAGGGCGGAGCCGCCGGGAAGCGAGGGGTCGGTGATTTCTCTAACGTCGCACACTTCAAAGGCTTTCCATGTGGCATCGGGATAGGAGATTGCCTTATGTCTGAGGGCAATCTGCTTCACAGCCTCTTTCAGGGCAGCGCCCTGCAGGCCGTTGAGCGATGAATAGTCGGTGGCGGCATATCCTGATGCCATGGTCAGCAACATTCCGCAAAGAAGGAGGTGCTTTATTTCTATCGGTTTCATTTTATCGGGAAAGTTTGAAAAAGTCGGTTTAGTTTATGTATATAGTCCGGAAGGCCACTTCAATGTATCACTTCTAAATGGATTGCCCGGCGAATGGATTATTTGACGCCCACAAGAATCTTGCGTGGGGTCTTGCCGGGGCGCACCTCGATGTATGGGCCTGCCGGGAGTGAGTTCACGTCAGTGGTATTGACACGTATACCCTGGATAGTGTAGATAAATACGCTGTCGCTATCATCATCTATGGTGATATTGCTTGTGGCGGTATCACGCTTGAATCGGTAGAGTTGCAAGGATTTCTGTCCGGTGCTGGTGTAAGTGGTGAATCGCGGTGAACTTTCGTTGAAGAATAACTTGCCGTAAGAAGCGAAGTCAAATACTGCCGTGCCGGCGCTCACCGAGAGGTCGAATGCAGTGGCGCCGGATGATGAGGAGGCAAGTCCCATAGTCTTCACTGCCGAGCATTCGAGCCATCCTTTGCTTTCACCTGTCTTGCTGCTGATTCCGGCTTTATAGTCGGCGCCGGAGGGTACGAACCGGATTATGGCGGCATCTTCGGGCAACTGCATGATATACTTCTCCGAGCCGCCGAGCACATCCACATCCGCCACCTCGAAGTAGCCGGAACTCTTGGTAGTCTTGAGATTATACGTCATTATTACGTTGGATTTATCGCCCACGCCTACTGCCACATATTGGTCGTCGGCATTTATGTCTGCCATGGATGCCACGAGGTTCCATACCCCATCGCCCGGGGCGGGCTCTACGGGTTCTTCATAGCCGGGATTCGGGTCGATCGGTTCGGGATCTGAGGGATCGTCGGGATTAGGCACCACGGGTGTGTATTCACCGCCGTATTTATAGGGCTGCCCTTTCAGGTTGCCCCACACGTACTCGGCGAGTTCGGGTGAGTCTATATAGGGGTTTCGGTTGTGCTGTATGCCGTAGATAGCCTCGTTGCGGGCGATTTCCTTTTCGCTCACGGGGTCTTGCCGGTGCCATTTCAGAAGGAGATCCACTGCCCAGGGCTTGAAAAGGTCAGCACTGTTTGTATCATACATCCAAGCAGTATTGGATTTCCAACTGATATCGTCGTATACGGTAAACATATACATGAATACTCGAGCGAAGTCACCTTTATATTCATCGCAGGGCTCGTATACACTGCCGTTGCCGCCACCCTGGCCGCTAACGGGTTTGCCTATCGTAGTGGGTCCATTGCTCCAGGTCTGCGAGCCTACCTCGCCGAGCGGAAAGTTACCCTTGCGTGAGTTGGCATCGGAATTCGAGGGATTCAGATGGAAGAGGTCTTTGTAGGCATCGTTTTTGGTCTTGCCCCACCATGAGTTTGCCACGGAGTGCTCGATGTTGAGTCCGTCGTGGCCCGATGATACGTTCACATTGTTGTTGCTGTACATGTCCCACCAGCAGTTCTGACCGTTGACGAAATGCACGTCGGTCTTTTTGAACGCATTCCAGGTGTCTGTGCCGTAATTTATCACGGTGTGCTTTCGCACCACATTCTTCGCCGCCTTGCGTAGGGCCGCACCGTTAAGTCCGGTCAATGAGTCATAATATCCATCGGGGACGGCAGCGGAGATAGTGCCCGCCAATAAAGAGGCGAAAATAAAGAATGTTATCTTTTTCATGATTTTTTCTTTTTTTACTTAAAGTATGTCGCGGAAGGCATTCTCTTTAAAGTTAGTCTTATGTATGCAGGTATATGTTGATATTGTTCGGGAGTCTGTAACTGTTCGGGAGTCTGTAATTATTCAGAGTATTATGAGTTGGGGTGAGGCGAGAGCGGGGGATTTGACGATATAGATACCCTTGGGGAGTTCTAAACTGTCGCCGTGGCTCAGACCACGGTGACTCCCCGCGCTGCGTCCGGCGGCATCGAAGATTTCGATGTCTACTGCCGATTGCGAGGTGAGGATGCGTATTCCGCCGGGGAGAGTGCCTATCCGCAGCGTCTCTTCGTCATCGATGCCTGCCACTCCGGAGACTTCCACCATCACCTGATTGGAACGTGGCGATAGATAGCCGAGCCGCGAACTGCACACACTGTAACTTTCCGCCACCCCGGGGTCGCGGTCAGTGATACGCAATGAGTTGGTGGCGGATTCCAGGGCATCGGTCTCTTCGCCGTCGGCATAATAGCGTGTGCGGTAGAGCACGTAGTAGTCTACCGGTTCCTGAGCCTCGGTCCATACGGCGGTGTATGCCGTGGGAGTCACGTCCATGGGTGACATCGCAGTGAGTTGACTGAGTTGCGGCGCTTCGAGGGCGCGTCCCCTGAGATTTACCCTTACGCTTGATGCCATGCCGCCGTCGTAGATGGAGAGGGTGGCTGTATGTTGTCCCGTTTCGGTAGGAGTATAGAGGATAGGGAGATTGTATTCGCCGGTGGTGTTGATAGCCGAGGCGGAGATAGTGCGGGTGGCGAGGGTGAACATATCTTTATGTTCTCCGCCGACTCTTACACTGAGCGGGGCGGTGAAGTTGCCCCCTTTCAGCACGAGCCATGCCGAGCCGCTGCCGTTGACAGCCACCTCGCCGAAGTCGAGCCATTCGTCGTTGACGGGGAGTGTGAGCGCCGGCTCGCCGGTGATGGGGGGAGTCACGGCGCCACCCTGCTCTTCGATACGGAACACTTCTGTGGTGCGTGTGCCCCAGATGTATTCTGCAAGTTCGGGGAAGTCTACAAAGGGGTTGCGGTTACCCTGCGACACCTCTACGGCGGCATTCCGGAGGATTTCTTTCTGGCTCAC
>CAMWSV010000019.1 GCA_947177015.1 uncultured Porphyromonadaceae bacterium | reverse complement strand
GTGCGATCTACACCGGAGTTACCGAAGGTGAAATGGTAACTTCAAATGAACTCGGCAATAAGGTTGGAACTGCAAGTTCAATCGGCGTACTTGGCCTGGTAAGCGTCGGGAATGCCTCTATTCAGAATGCCGCTAACTCAGCAGGTATCAAAAAAGTCAGCCATGTTGACTCCAAAAAGACCAGCGTACTCGGTCTTTTCGCTTCTTACAAAGTATTTGTTTACGGCGAATAATTAAGTTGTAGATCCTAAAAGACTTTAATGAAATTAAGAATAAACTGTGGGATAATTATTGTATCACAGTTTATTCTTATTTCATTAAGTAAGTTTTTAAAAATTAGTTTAATTATATAATTAAGTAAGGGAAGGGGGGATAATGCGAATGTTGTTTTTGATTCTGAATGGCATATTGATCCCTTAAGTTGAGTGGCATAGTCCGCTATACTTCTTCACTGAAGAACCAAATCTCCTCGATCAAAATTCAAAAATAACTATTCACTGATTTTCCAAACTTACTTAGCATTATGATCCGGGCATCCTTTTTTTAAACATCCTTATAGTTTATGAGTCGATCTTATCTAATTCTGATTCTAACAATTTTATTCCCGTTTTTTGCAGCAAGCGGAAGAAATATAAATGATATGTTTATTCAAAAGTCGGCAGGAAATGAGACATTATTCTTTATTTTCAGTCAAAAACTTCCAGTATGCAAATGCACTGAAATCAAATCCAAACCCATATCTTACGATTACACCTACGTTTCATCTACCGATAGTATTTCAATGTTGATAACCTTGCCCCTGAAATCTGCATCACGTGATATCTCAATATCTATCAGCACAGATGATACAACGCATATTTACAATCCTGAACTAATTTATGTTCATTCAAAGGGGAAATTCTTAGAATACAGGCTTAGAGTCAATATGTCATTCGAGCAGTTCAACACAATGTATTCTTCTTCTGTTCCATTCACTGTTGATGTCAGCACGAATTCCCCAACTTCCGAAAGTAATTTAAAATATTGCTTCAGCGATAGGAAGAAATGGGAGAATAATAAATCCAGAATGATGCAGATAATTGATCTTATCAAACTCAACACAGGTAAAATATGAAATATATTCATCTCATCAATTTTCTTTTGTTCTTTTTAATATTCATTGCATGTAATCCTAAGGATTCAGAACACTCATTCCTTTACGGTGAATGGAGTTGTCAACTTAATCAGGATGCAATAAGAGGTATTGAGAAATTGCATATATCCGCAAATCATGATTTAAAAATCACCGACTCCTTCGTGTATCGAATTTCGGAAGATGGTCTTGAAATATATGTAAAAAGCAATATACAATCTTCCGGAAACTGGGACTTGAAAAATGATACACTGTTAATCTCCTTGGAAAATCCCTCCATACGTATAGATAAACCATCTCTGAGAATCATAAGTAAGAACAAAGATATAAAAATAGACTCCCTCTCTCAAAATTATGATGATCTCAAATCCGCATTATGTCAAAAAATTGAGAATGACCTTAGTGAAATGTTTATGCCTCGTTCAAACAAATTAATCACTCTCGGAAAGATAATCAATTATGATGACGGAACTCTTATAATCAAGAACAATAATTCTTCCATAACCCTTACAAGGGATAAAACGCAGCCTCCATCATACGAGTAAAATATCATCAGAGATATATTGAAAGGACTGCCATCCGAATGGACGGCAGACTTTGTAGAAGACTGTATCCATAGCAAGCAACTTCTCCTTGAATATTTTCTATCGTAGTTACTATTTTTCTATAATATTAGCCGCTTTCTCTGAAAAAGATAAAGCGGCTACAGTAAATAAAATGATTAATAAATCATTACAAGAGAAGGTTGAGTCCTCTGCAAGAGATACGACTCAGACTATATTAAAAAATAAATTTAATATTCTTCATATACTTCGCCTCTCGGCATAACAATCGAGGGGCTTTTTTTGTACACTTACCTCTACGCCACAAAAAGCGGTGCTCCGCTCTTCCGATTTCTACCGGAAGGTATTTTATCGTTCGTCATTCCGGGAGAGTGATTTATCATCAAAAATTTATGAATAATTACGAGTAGGAAGGGAAAGTATTTCTTGCTCTCACCATTTTTTATTAACTTTGTAATCATGACTAAGTTTTTTTCCAAGATATCAGTTTCACTTTTTATCGTTTTACTCGCTGCGGTGAGTCTTTCCGCTTTCGGAGAGACTGGCCCTGAAAAACGCGAGTTTCGTGGAGCATGGCTCCACGTTATCGGTCAGTCGCAATATCAGGATATGTCTACAGCAAGGTGTAAGGCATACATTCAGCAGCAACTCGACCGCCTGCAGAGCGCCGGATGCAACGCTGTAATCTTTCAGGTGCGACCCTGCGCGGATGCTCTCTATAAGTCCGACTTAGAACCCTGGAGCAACTGGCTCACCGGCAGACGCGGCAAAGCGCCCGATCCGATGTGGGATCCAATGCAGTTTACCCTTGATGAGGCTCACAAACGCGGTATGGAGTTTCACGCTTGGCTTAACCCCTATCGTGTATCCTCAAATCTATCGAAAGATAATATCCCTGCCGACCATGACTCAAAGAAGCATCCCGAACGCTACTTCAAATATGACGGTAAACTATTTTTCGATCCGGCTTATCAGGAAAACCGAGATTTCATCTGCAAAGTGGTGGAGGATATCATGACACGCTATGATGTGGATGCTATCCATATCGATGATTATTTCTACCCTTATCCCGTGGCAGGGAATCCGCTCACTGCCGATGCCGCTTCTTACGCTAAGTTCGGCAACGGGATGAATAAGAACGACTGGAGGCGTCGCAATGTGGATCTGCTGATCGAACAACTCCACAAGACCATCCGCAATACAAAACCGTGGGTACGCTTCGGCATCTCCCCCTTCGGGATCTGGCGCAATAAGAAGAATGATTCGCGCGGGTCGAATTCCAATGGTCTGCAGAATTATGATGACCTTTATGCCGACATCCTGATGTGGGCTGACAAGGGTTGGGTGGATTATCTCGCGCCGCAACTTTATTGGAATCTGGATCTGCAGGTAGCACCTTCCCGCCATCTCGCCGAGTGGTGGAATAATAATGTGAAGGCACCTGTGCAACTATATATCGGACAGGACACCAAACGCACTATGGACGTGGCTGACTCCCGTACGGGGGCAAAAAACGAGTTGGCTTCTAAAATAGAACTTTCGCGTAAATTGAAAAATGTGGGGGGAAACGTGTGGTGGCACGGCTATTGGGTCACTGATAACTATAAGGGGGTGCGCGATTCTCTGACGAATCATTTCCAACGTACAATCGCTCTGCCTCCTGCATGGGATAATCTGGCATCGGCTAACGGCAAACCGCAGGCTCCCCGAAATCTCAGAATTATCCGCAGTCACGGCAAGACTTTCCTGGAATGGGATGCTCCGAAGGTGAATCAACGTGAGGATGACGCTATGAGATTCGTGGTGTATAGTTTCTTGCCGGATGAAAGCATGGGCAACCTCAACAATCCGGAGGCAATCATCGCTCTCACCGGGTTTAATCGTGTGGCAATATCTGATGATGAGGATCCGGCTTCGATCGATGGATTGCGCTTCGCGGTGACTGCTCTTGATCGATTGAACCGTGAGTCGGACGCCGCCACATTGCGTCGCTGATACCACTCAATTCCATTATTATAGAGATTAAATAGAGATAATAATTCAGTCCGATTCCCAAGTTTGGGAATCGGACTGAATTATTGGCGGATTATAATTATCCGGATCTTCAAATCCGATTATCAGAGTGAAGCGAGCGCCGTCTTGATGGCATCGATCTTGGTGAGTGCGTCTTCGCGTTTCTTGCGTTCGAGGGCAACTACCTTTTCAGGTGCGGAATTCACGAAGCGTTCGTTAGAGAGTTTTTTCTCAACGCCTGCAAGGAACTTCTCCTGATATGCGAGATCGGCTTCGAGTTTCTTTCTCTCTGCCTCAACGTCGACGTTGCCTGCGAGGGGAATAATATATTCCGTAGCACCTACGAGATAACTCTGTGCCATACCGGTTTTCTCTTCAACTGCCTCGATCTTTTCGAGGTTGCCCATCTTGATGAGGATTGCATCGAGATATGAGTCGTGCGTACCCTTTGATTGAAGTGTGAGGGGTTCGCGCTGGGGAAGTTGACGCTGCTTTCTCACTGTGCGGATTCCGGCGATGATCTCCTTGAGAGTCTCGAAACGCTTCAGAATCTCTTCCTGCTCTACAGTGAGAGGTGCGGTTTCGGGCTGACGGGCATACATGATGCTCTCCCCTCCCTTTCGCTCATAGAGATGCTGCCAGAGTTCTTCGGTAATGAAGGGCATGAAGGGGTGCAGAAGTTTGAGAAGATTGTCGAAGATGCGCAATACGCCTTCGTATGTGGCATTATCGATAGGCTGACCGAAGGCAGGCTTCACCACTTCAAGCAACCATGAAGAAAATTCATCCCAGAAAAGTTTGTAGAGAGCCATAAGCGCCTCCGAAATACGGAACTTGCTCATGAGGTCTTCCACCTCGTTGACTACGCTCTGAAGTTTAGCCTCCATCCAAGCCACCCCTAAGCGTGAGGCTTCGGGCTGAGCGATGTCGGCACGTTCCCAACCCTTGACAAGTCGGAAAGCATTCCAGATCTTATTATTGAAGTTGCGTCCCTGCTCGCAGAGTGAGTCATCATACATGATGTCGTTGCCGGCAGGGGCTCCCAGCATCAGCCCCATGCGCACGCCGTCGGCACCGTATTTATCGATTAGGTCGAGCGGATCGGGAGAGTTGCCTAAGGACTTCGACATCTTACGACCTATCTTATCGCGCACGATGCCGGTGAAGTAGACGTTGCTGAAAGGCTTGTCGCCTACATATTCATAGCCTGCCATGATCATTCTCGCCACCCAGAAGAAGATGATATCCGGGCCGGTGACGAGGGTTGCCGTCGGGTAGTAATATGAAATCTCCTTATTGCCGGGATCGAGAATACCGTTGAAGAGGGTAATGGGCCAGAGCCATGAACTGAACCATGTGTCGAGCGCGCCTTCATCCTGAGTGAGGGAATCAGGGGTGAGCGGGAGTCCGCTCTCTTCGCAAGCCTTGAAGAGCGCTTCCTCCTTGGTCTCAGCCACTACGATGCGTTCGTGACCTTCGGCATCCCTGTAGTAGTAAGCCGGAATGCGGTGCCCCCACCAGAGTTGGCGGCTGATACACCAGTCCTGAATATTTTCGAGCCAGATGCGGTAAGTATTCTTGTACTTTTCAGGCACGAACCGTATATCATCGTCCATTACGGGTGAGAGTGCGATGTCGGCGAAGTGCTTCATACGGATAAACCACTGGAGCGACAGACGCGGCTCGATAGCGACTTTGGTACGTTCGGAATATCCTACGTTATTAACGTAATCTTCCTCCTTTTCCATCAATCCGGCCGCGGCGAGATCTTTGGCAATCTGCCGGCGGCAGTCAAAGCGGTCCATACCGGCATATTTGCCGCCATGTTCGTTGAGAGTGCCGTCTTCGTTGAAGATGTCGATCGAGTCGAGGTTATGGGTCTTGCCGAGCATATTGTCGTTCTTGTCGTGAGCGGGAGTCACTTTCAGACAACCTGTGCCGAATTCAATATCAACATAGCGGTCTTCGATCACGGGAATCTCTCTGCCTACGAGGGGTACGATCACTCTCTTACCCTTTAGCCATTCATTCTTGGGGTCTTTGGGGTTGATACACATAGCAGTGTCGCCCATGATAGTTTCCGGGCGTGTGGTAGCCACTACAGCATAGCGGCCTTCCGGATCGCCTGCCACATAATAGCGGAGGTAATAGAGTTTGGAATTTTCCTGCACATAGTTCACCTCATCGTCTGAGATAGCGGTACGGTTTTTCGGATCCCAGTTTACCATACGCAGTCCGCGGTAGATAAGTCCCTTGTCATATAAGTCGCAGAATACTTTGGTCACAGATTTGGAACGCATTTCATCGAGAGTGAACGCCGTGCGGTCCCAATCGCATGAGGCGCCGAGTTTGCGCAACTGCTGAAGGATGATGCCTCCGTGATTACGGGTCCAGTCCCAAGCGTGCTCAAGGAATTGCTCGCGTGTAAGGTCAGTCTTCTTGATACCCTCTTCAGCGAGTTTGGCGATCACCTTGGTTTCGGTAGCGATTGCGGCGTGGTCGGTGCCGGGCACCCAAAGGGCATTTTTACCCTGCATACGCGCGCGGCGCACGAGGATATCCTGAATCGTATTGTTGAGCATGTGGCCCATGTGGAGCACTCCGGTCACGTTGGGTGGCGGAATCACGATGCAATAGGGTTCGCGTTCATCGGGTTCGGAGCGGAAAAGTCCATGTTCCATCCAGAAGTCATACCATTTCTCTTCGACCGCTTTCGGGTCATATTTGGCTGCTAATTCTTTCACTTTATATCATTTTTTACTCAACTTTCATTTCATATAAAAGTTGAAGTTTATATATTTCGGAGTTTGGGGGGAGAGGAGTTGAGGAGCAGGAATTTCCGGCATAATGAAAAGCCGGAAAGTATATTATGCAAATTTACAAAAAAATTATCAGATTCTTATCTATCCGAAAAATAAATATGACACGAATACCGCAGCCACGGCGCCGGTGATGTCGGCAAGCAGAGCGTAGCCGGCGGCATAGCGTGTGCGGCTGATACCTACCGAGCCGAAGTATACCGCGAGAATATAGAATGTGGTGTCGGTGCTGCCACGCACGGCTCCTGCCAGTTTACTCACGAAAGCATCCGCGCCGTGGGTCTGCATCACATCGAGCATCATGGCGCATGAGCCTGACCCGCTGAGCGGCTTCATGAGCATTGTGGGCAATGCACCTACCCAACGGGTATCACCCCCTAACCATGCCACAAGACTCTCCACCCATCCGGTGAAGATGTCGAGGGCACCGCTGGCACGGAACATTCCGATTGCCACAAGTATTGCCACAAGGTAGGGGATGATACCTATAGCGGTGCTGAATCCTTCTTTGGCTCCTTCGATAAAGACATCATACACTCTGAGCCGCTTGCGCATGGCTGCGATGAGGAAGCCGATGATCACGCTGAATAGTATGAAGTTGGCGGCAAATGTGCTCCACTTCTGAGCCGCTTCAGCATCCATGCGCGAGAAGAGCCATGCCACTCCTGCCACCATCAGTGCGATACCGCCCAACCAACTGAGGATTACGCGGTCTATCCTGATTCTCTGCTTCAGGCATAGCGCGAATAGTCCTACCAGGGTGGCTATCGAAGTGGCTATTAGGATCGGGAGGAAAATATCGGAAGGATTCGTAGCGCCTCCCTGCGCGCGATACATCATTATGCTCACCGGAATCAGGCAGAGTCCGGAACTATTCAGCACAAGAAACATTATCATGGCGTCTGTAGCCGTCTGCTTATCGCGGTTGAGGCTTTGCATCTCCTGCATGGCGCGCAGTCCCATTGGGGTAGCGGCATTGTCGAGTCCGAGCATATTGGCTGAGACATTCATGAAGATGGCTCCCATAGCGGGATGATCTTTGGGTATGCCGGGGAATAGCCGGGAGAAAAGAGGCGATATAAGGCGCGCCATGGCATTGATGGCTCCCGCCCTCTCCCCCACTTTCATTATTCCCATCCAGAGGGTAAGCACGCCGGTGAGTCCGAGTGAAACCTCGAATGCAAATGAGGCCTGACTGAACGAAGCGTTCATAATGTCTGACCATATCGTCACGTCCCCGCTGAGCAGACTGCGCCCGGCAGCCATAAGGAAGGCTACAATCAGGAATCCTATCCAGATATAATTGAGTATCATAATCTGACTATTCGTGTGGCTAATGGTTCAACTCCACTCAATTCGTGACTCACAAGGATAATCGTCATGGAGTGGGATAATTTTTCGAGTAATTCGTAGAGGCGATGTTCGAATTGCTTGTCTACGTATGAGAGGGGTTCGTCGAGCACAAGCAGTTCGGGTCTGCCGATGATGGCGCGTGCCATAAGCACGCGCTGCAGTTGGCCACCGGAGAGTGTGCCGATAGTCTGCCCCATATATTCACCCACTCCGCAAATTTCAGCCACCTCCGCAAGTCGTCCGGAGGCATCCCCGGGGAGTCTGCCGAGGAATCCCCGGCGTAGTCCGGAGAGGATAGTCTCTTTGACGGTGATGGGGAAGCGTGTGTCGATCTTACTTTTCTGAGGGAGATAGCCTATAGAGAGGTTGCGTGTGATCCGACCTTTACTGTCGAAGTATTCCACGCTGCCGTAAGTGGGCTTTATGAGTTTGAGCAGCACGCGGAGCAGGGTGGTCTTACCACTGCCGTTGGCTCCGGCGAGCACCACAAATTCCCCCCGATTCAGCGTGAAATTCTCGTGGACAAGCACCCATTTGTCGCCGAAGTTGACGCTGACATCCTTCAGTCTTACAATTTCCATCTTATATGTAAGTTATCAAGAAAATTACTTTGTGTTAAGAACTGGGCGGAGATAAATATTCCGAACTCACTTGTCAGTATCAAAGGGGAGCCCTCATACGCCGGTAGATATAGACTTTCGGACGCATATATTCCCGTGCCGGAGTGGCATAGCCGGGGAGCCTGACGGCGGCAGACCCGGATTCTATCCATCGCAGCAGGTCGTCGGTCCAGACAGCGATACCCTTGCGTGTGGGGTGTGGATTGGTATGGCTCTGGCGCGGAAGTTTCAGCGACAGACTGTTGAAATAATGAGCCGCCCCCAATTTGCCGGATAACCATGAGTCGAGTTTCGGTCCCCATTGTGGATGTGCCGGCCAACTGCATGGGCCGATCCAGATAACGGGGCGATCGCCGATTGCCCCCAACACTTTTGTAAGGTAAGTACTATATTGCTTTTCGGGATTCAGTGCTCCCAACTCGTTCATACCCAGACACACAAACACTGCATCGGGCTTCGAGCGGTTGATAATTCTCGACAGAGCGGCTGAGTTCATACCGTATTTACGTATTGTAGCGCCGTCCCATATCAGAGCGTCGACGGTGAAGCCGTTTTTCTCACCATAAGCCTGCAGACGCTCGGCAATCCATCCGGTCATGGAATCTCCGAAAATAAAGATCCTCTTAGCCACCGGCGCCTCCGCCGTGGCAGACAGAGCAATCATCAATCCGAACATCATCAAAAGCAACCGGCGAAATAGCCCGCATCGGGGATTCGTCACTCCCTTTATTCTTTCCATCTCAATAATTTTTTCAAACTTTACAGTCTATATCGAGCCTTATAATTCTATATTTTAAAATTTACTACAAAACTACTATTTTATCACGATATACACAAATTTAGCCACGATTTCAAGAAATGAAATCAGGGGGGTGAATTTCACATGAGTATTTTTGATATTAAAAGAGGAGAGCGTATCGCCGGCGGGGCGATACGCTCTATATGGAGTCTGATACCGGATCGGTGGATTTCGCGTATGAATCGGCAGATCCGGCTATGCGTGGGGTGCGGGATTACCAGTCGGCGTCCTGGCCTTCTTCTACCCAGGTGGATGAGAGGTATCTGAACTGGCCCTTGCCTATTACTTCGTATACGATTGAGGTTTCGATCGGTGCGTTGTCGTAGGCGGTGAAGTTGACGGTGTATGTCACCTGCATACCCTCTACAGGTTCTGCATCGGGGTTGAATACGCTGAGCGCTACGGGGAGTGTCTCAACGCTGAAACGCTTCTTGATGAGAAGGGTGATTTCCTCGTCGGTGAGTCCGTCATAACCGGTGTAGCCGTCGGGCACATGCTGCAGCGCCGATGTGGCACGGATGTCGACATTACCGTAATAGGCTGACGCTCCGGAGTAGAATTCTGCATTGGCGCGATAATCGAGGAAGTATTTACCGGAAGTCATGGAGGTGTCGCCCATAGGCACACAGATGTCTTCGTATACCCACTTCACGATCTCCATGAAGTATTCGTAGGTAAGTCCGGAGTTGCGCACGTAGGGGAGGTCGATCACAACTGAGGGATTGTAGACCCATTCGTTGCTTGTCTTGACAAACTGGCAAGTGGTCTGGCCGGCATTAACCTTCCAGTCGCCACCGGTGAGCGTATATTCGCGTGCCTGATATGAATCGCCGTCGGAAGTGTGATAGAGGTAAGCCACAGTCTTCACTGCCTCTTCGGCAGCGTAGGGGAATGTCACCTTCAGGTAAGTGGGGAGATATTGCTCGGGTTGCGCGCCTGAGAAATTAAGGTAAGAGAGTCCCATCTTGGAGTAGTCTGAAGGGTTGAGCACCATGAGGTCGCTGACGGTGGTCCATACGGAGCCGTCGAAGCGATAGATGGCGTTCTTGACTTCAGTAGATACGGTGGCGGCGGGAGCGCGACGGATCACACGGGATGCGACCTTGCTGCCGGGAGCGGCTACTGATGTGATCACGATATTGTAGTATTTACCGCCTGAGATGGCCATGAAGTAGCCGCAGAAGCGGTATTCCTTGCCATCTTCAAGTTGAGCCTTGATATAGTCGGGCACCATATAGCCGCTGCCAATTGCAGTCTCGGCACCGGGCACGTTGATGTTGTAGTAGTTGCCTGAGATGCTCACTGTGCCGGTGAGGGTCACGTATTGAGCGGCGAAGGGTTCTGTGGCAAGGATAGCCGCGTCCATATCGGCTCCGCTCACCTCTTTGGGTGCGGGATAGGTGTATTCACCTTCGCCCACGATTTCATAATTCTCGGAGGTGATGCCGATCTGCAGACCTTTGTTGTAACTGCTGACAGCACCTTTGACAGTGACCTGAGAATAGAGTGATACGGCATTCTGGTCAAAGCCTGAGGCCTGATAGCAGAGAAGCGACCCGCTGTTGTCGCTCACCACGAAGCCGCGGGCATTTATGGCGGTGATGATACCATTGATGCTGGCATTGTCGCCTTCCTGAAGTTGCGAGATTACAGAAGTGATTTCCCATGCAGGGTCGTCGGAAGCGCCGGGATTGCCGAATACGGGGTTCACCTGAGCCTCATTGTAGGATACCACCGCATACTGGCCTGCTTCTGCCTGAAGGTTGCGCTTGAGTATAGCGGGGAGCGAACCGGCGGCGGGGAGTTCGGGTGCGAAACCGTTGATGTAGTCTTCCTCGGAATCCCACACCATCTGATAGTCCTGCTCGGTGAGGGTGTAGGTGAGTGTGCCGGCGTTAATGGCCTGTACCTCTTCTGGCACGTTGTCGCTCACGTTGAAGGTGAGTTTTACGGCAGATCCGTTATTATAGGTGAAGTAAGGGAGGTTCTTGTCGGTGGATTCGAGAAGCGCGGGAATGTATCTCACTGCCTGCTCCTGAGTGAGGAAGCAGCCGTTGGTGCCGATAGCCTTGAGAGCGTCGCTCTCACCGAGGCTTTCGGCAAGGGCCTTGTTCACATCAAGGTTGGCAAGATTCTTGTAGTCGTCGGTAGTGAGAACGTATTCTGCATTCGTGACGCCACCCGCCACGGGGGGCACCTCGAAGCCTTCTAAATGATCGTTCCATGCATTTTCGGAACATCCGGCCATCAGCGTCATCACGCTCAGACCGAGTATATATTTGGAAAGTCTCATTATTGTTTACTATTGGAGATGTTAGAAATTAACTTTCAGACGCAGAGCGTATGTGCGACCGAATGAGTAGAACGTGCGGAAGGCATTGTCCCATGTGCCGTCTACGGTGGCTTCGGTGTAGGCGTCCATCACGTAGTTATAGCCGGCTACGTTGTAGACGTTGCCGAAGATAGTGGCGTCAAGTCCGCCGAGTTTGAAGTTGTAACTTGCGGAAAGGTCAAGTTGGTTGCCCCAGGGTATTCTCCAGGGTTTAGCCACGTTGATACTTGCATTGGGCGCGAACTGCGATGCGCTGATAGTGAAGTCGGAGTAGTTGCGTGCCGATGCGGTCCAGTCGATACCGAAACGGAAGCCCTTGAACGGACGCACCGTGAGGCCGAGGAAGCCTGTGGTCTGAGCCGAGCCACCTACCTTGCGTCCCTTCTGATTGAGGACTGCCTTGGCGTGGTCCTGAGCAAGCACTCCTGAGGCGAGATCCCATTGCTTGTTGACGTATGAGAGGGGCTGACCGTAGTTGTTGTAGAAATAGCCGGTGGCGTTTGAGTCGAACACCCAGTCTCCGAGCGAGAGCATACCGTAGAGGCTCAGCCAGTTGGTAGGTTTGTAGGTGGCGTTGATCTCGATACCCATGTGGCGGGCATTGACACCCTGCATGTTGAAGAAGGCGTTGTCGCCGTTACTCATCTCTACCACACGCGATGCAGTCTTGTCGAGCCACTTGGTGAAATAAGCGTTCACTACGGCTGTAAATACCGGTGAGTGGTATTCATATCCGATTTCCACAGTGCCGCATTTCTCATTCACGGCATTCTTGTTGACAACATTGGAGGTTTCGTTGGCGAAGAACACAGCCTTTGAGAAGAAGGGTGCGCGGGTAAGGTAGCCACCGTTGACGTAAACGTTATTGTGGCGGTCGATATTCCAGTTGGCACCTGCTTTGATATTGCCCGCCATGAAGTTGGGTTTTTCTGACATTGCGTGTTCTGCGTCATAGTAGAGACGATCGTAACGCCAGTAGGTGGTATTGTTGACGGAGCCGGCGAGAATGGTGGTGAGTTTGTCGCCGAAGGGCTGATATTCCAACTGAGCGTAGATACCTTCCTGAGCGGTGTGGCCTGTATAGTCGCGGTATACTACATCGCCTACGCCGAGTTTCTGGTTGATCCATGCCGGATTGGCGGCATTGATATTATTGGCGGGATTGATGCCCTTACGGGTTCCATCGTCGATGAAGTATTCACCGCCGTAGAGGTTGTCGATGGTGTTTTTGTGATACCCTACGTAGTATCTTACGTCGATACCGGCGAGAAGGTTAAGTTTGTTTTCGATGAGTTCGTTCTTGTAAGTGGATACAAGACCTACCCATGTGTGGCTGTTGCCACTGCGCGCCATGATCATATTCGAACCTGTAGCGGAGGCTTCGTTCATGTCCTGGATAGCGCCGTAGTCGAATGTGCCGTCTGGGCGGCGGAAGAGAGTGGAAATCTGATGGTCGGAACTATTGACGCCATACCATGATGAGTATGAAAGGGGCTGGCCGTTATAATAGCCTCGACCTTGTCCGCTCGAACCGTATCCGCTTGCGAATGAAGCGTATACTGCGGATGAGAGTGATGAGCGATGGTCGATCTGCCAGATGTGGCTGAGCGAGATCTGAGGTTTGTGGTATACGTTGAGAGTTGATGAGCATACCTGGCCGTCGTTGTTGTAGCCGAAGGTGGGATTATACTTATACATCGACTCGCCGTTCATGAAGTTCTTCACGCCCTGCCAGCCTTCGATAGTGAGGCCATTCTGCGAAGTACGTTTGTTGTGGCGCTGCGGAGAGCCGAATGCAGTGAAACTCAACTGATGGCGGTCGTTGATACGCTTGGAGATATTTACGAAGTATGTGTAGGCGTCGAAGTTGGTGCCCTGCACGTAGCCGTCGCCCCATTTTCTCGAACCGAGGATTGTCACCGCCCAGCCGTTTTTCATCATTCCGGTGGAGAGGGAGAAGCCGATGTGGTTCATGCCGTCATTGCCCATACCGTAGAAGATTGTGCCACCGCGGTGCACGTCGAGCGAACGGGTGGTGATATTGATTGTGCCACCTACCGAGGGGCTGGAGATGATGGCAGCGCCGAGACCGCGCTGAGTCTGGATTGATGAGGTGACGTCTGACAAACCCGCCCAGTTGCTCCAGTATATGCCACCCCATTCCATGTCGTTGACGGGGATACCGTTGACGAGAGCCGCAAGGTTTTCTGTTTTGAAGCCACGCATATTGATCTTGGCGTCGCCGTAGCCGCCACCGTCTTTTGTGGCCCATACGCCGGGAGTGGTCTTAAGCACTTCGGGGAATTCCTGGTTGCCGAGTTTTGCTTCGATTTCGGGGGCTGATATATTGGAGATAGCCACCGGAGTCTTACGGGTGCGGGCGATAGACTGAGTCACCACCACGTCCTGGAGCATCTTCTCCTGAGCATCCATCACTACATTGCCCATCTTACTCTTCACACCGAGCGACACGGGAGAATAGCCCACATAGTCGAACGAGAGTTCCTTGGCAGAGTCAGGGACTTTCAGGCGGAAATGTCCGTCCACGTCGGCAGCCGTGGCAATATTTGTGCCGACTACTCGCACCGTAGCACCAATCAGGGGTTCGCCCTGGCGGTCTACCACCGTGCCCTCGACAACAACGTCTGCCAAAGCCGCTGTGGCAAGCAGTGACAACGCTGCTGAGGATAAGATAAATCTTTTCATAATATTTAGGTATGAAAGTTGAAAAAAAGTATCCCGGGATGTGACTCCCGGGCTTAAATAGTTCTTTTTATTCGGGTTTCAGATGTATTGAGCGGGAGGGAGAGCGGACTATTTGGCCTGATGCTCCATATAGGCGGCATCGGCTTTCTTTTTCTTAATCTTCACCTTCATGGTGTCGAACCCTTTGCCGTATACTCCGTTGACGTTGCCTTGGGTGATGAATGCGTCGGGGTCGATGGTCTTGACGATACGGAAGATGGTGACGGATTCGATCTTGCGGCACCATACCCAGAGTATCTTTACCTCCGATTTTGAGTACCATCCCATGCCGTCCATAACTGTGACGCCGCGATGGGCTTCGTTATTGATACAGTCGGCGATCTCTTTCCATCTGGATGAGAATATCACGAATTGAGTGGCCTGGCGGTTGGTGTTTATGATCATATCGGTGCAGTAGGCTATGATGAAGGTTACTACCCAGCCGTAGACAATCAGGGGCACTTTGGCTTCGAGACGTTCCTGGAGTGTGCCTTCGAAAGGGAGGAAGAAACTACAGGTCACGATAAGCATGTCGGTGACGATCATGGTGCGCCCGATAGATACGTTGGAGAGTTTCGACACCATGGCTGCCACGATATCCGTGCCACCGGATGATCCGTTGTGGATAAACACAGTGCCTACCCCCATGCCGCAGAGGATTGCGCCGAGGACTGCACTCATGGTGACATCTTGAATCAGAGGGTGACCGAGTCCCATGAAGAAGTTCTCGAAAATGCCGATGAAGAATGAGATCACGGTGGCACCGATGATTGTGCGCGTCACAAAGGTCTTTCCTACAAGTTTGAAGGCGAATGCAAGCAGCAGCAGATTGCAGGCATATTGCGTGACCGCCACTGAGATGAGTCCGTTGGTGGCGAAGTATACGAGGGTACCGACACCCGACAATCCTCCGATAACGATCTTGTGCGGAAGAATGAACGCCGTGAAGCCTACTGCATAAAGCATGAGGCCGAAGATGATGGCGGCGTAGTCGCGCAGATTGCCGATAATGGCTTTCTTAATTTCTGATTTGTTGATTTGTGATGTCACGGATATGAATTATTAGAAATTATAACCGATTGAGAATACCCACGCTTTGCGTCTGCCACCCAGCGATGAGTCGTTCCAGGGCTTTAGCATGCCGGCTTCATAGTGGACGCCTACGATGTAGTGGTTAAGGATAGTGAGCGATGAACCCATTTTCAGTCCGAAGTCTCCTTTGGTGCTGTTGACGGCGGTATAGCCTGCCGGCAGACCTTCGGGACTCGGGATGACGGGGGTGGAGAATTCGCCGTTTACACTGTTTTTCAGCACGATCTGGAAATACGGACCGAGTTCGAGATTCCAGCGGAGATCATCGGAGATATTGAAGTGGGCACATGCCATAATGGGAATCAGAAGGCTGTAACTGCGGTCGCGACCGAATTGCGACATCAGTATGCGATCTCCTTCGTCGGTATAGTTGTTGACGTTGACGTAGGCATATTTGCCGCTGCGGGATTCGTAAAAGATGCCTGGTTGCACCGAAAACCAGTTGCGGAAGTTAATATCCGCTATGATGCCTGCGTCGATGCCGGTGCCCCATGAGTTGCAGTTCCATACGTTGAATACATCCTTGTTGAGGTTGCGGTTGGAGGTATTGACCCCGAAGCGAACGCCGAGATTCATGAGATCTTCGGGCATGGATGTGTCGAAAAAATCAGCCGCAGAGGTGGCAAATCCGGTGATTCCCAAGATTGTTGCCATCAGGACCGCGTAAATTCTTTTCATTTTGTCAGAGTTAGTTGATATTGGAGATTCCGCATTGCGGAGGATATTGCTGAAATATTCTGCAAATTTAAGGTTTATTTTCAAATTTTCACATTTTTGAAATCAAAATTTCAATCTTTTATAAATGAAAAATCACGCCGTGCATGCCACGTCATCTGCTTCTTTGCGTAGACACGCGTATTTTTCTTGATGCGTTCGATAGCCACGGGGAGCGACATCTCTCCTTCTTTCCAGGCGAAGAGTTCCTTTAATCCCACAGTATTCAGTGAGTTGAGATGGCGCAGGGGGTATACGCGTTCGGCTTCTTCGATAAGTCCCTGCTCTACCATAAGGTCGACACGGCGATTGATGCGGTTGAAGAGCACATCGCGCGGAAGATCGATATAGCGGAAGTCGATTTCAAATTCACGCTTTTTGCAGACTCCTCGACGGAATGATGTGAAGGTCCTGCCGGATTGCCTGATGATCTCAAGGGCATGAATTACGCGCTTGAGATTGTTGCGGTCCACGGCGGCGTAGTATTCCGGGTCGAGACTTTTCAATTCAGATAGCGCCCATTCATTCCCTTTTTCGTTAAATTCCTCCAATACTTCGGTACGGATGGATTCGCTGACGGTAGGGATATCGTCGATACCTTTGCAGAAAGCATCTATATAGAGCATCGATCCGCCGCAGACTATCACTTCGCCGCGCTCCTCGATCTGCCGCCTGGTGATTTCGAGAGCCTGCTCCTCAAAGAGTGCCGCCGAGTAGTATGCGTCGAGCGGAAGAATATCTATGAGATGATGTTTCACGGCAGCCAGTTCGTCGGCCGATGGCATTGCGGTGACGATGGGAATCCCCTTATAAATCTGTCGGGAATCGGCAGAGATTATCTCAAGATTCTTCTGCAATGCCATTTCTATAGCAAGGGCCGACTTGCCGGAGGCAGTCGGCCCTGTGATTACTGTTACTTTTCCTTTCATTTCAATTTATGATGCGCTCCACTCGGAGACACGAAAGGTAAGGGAGTCTTCAGAAGTTGATTTTCTTCATCTCCTTCTCGGCGAGCAGGCGGATGATGTTGACTATTACGTCTTTGGCTTTCTCCATAGACTGAATGGGCACATATTCGTAGCGACCATGGAAGTTTTCGCCGCCGGCGAAAATATTGGGACACGGCAGCCCCTTGAAACTGAGTTGCGCACCGTCTGTGCCGCCGCGTATGGGCTGCACTTTCGGCTCGATGCCTGCCTCGTGCATAGCCTTCTCGGCGAGTTCGATAACGTGCATCACGGGCTCGATTTTCTCGCGCATGTTGTAGTACTGGTCTGCCATCTCAAGTGTGCAGGATCCGGGATATTCCTCGTTGGTCTTTCTAACCAGGTGCTCGAGTTCTTTCTTACGGCTCTCGAAGCGTGCACGGTCGTGGTCGCGGATGATATAGGTGAGGGTGGTCTCCTCAACGGTGCCGTTGATGCCTACGAGGTGGTAGAAGCCTTCGTATCCTTCGGTATGTTCGGGAGTCTCCCAGCGGGGGAGCATCTGCACAAACTGATTTGCTACGCGGATTGAGTTCACCATCTTATGTTTGGCGGTACCGGGATGCACGTTGCGACCTTTGATCACTACTTTCGCCCCGGCAGCATTGAAGTTTTCGAATTCAAGTTCGCCTACGGCACCTCCGTCCATGGTGTATGCGAATTCAGCACCAAATTGTTCAACATCAAATTTGTGTGCCCCCTTACCGATCTCTTCGTCGGGGTTGAAGGCGATGCGCACTTTGCCGTGTTTGATTTCGGGGTGAGCCTGAAGGTAAGCCACTGCAGTGATTATTTCAGCGATACCTGCTTTGTCGTCGGCGCCGAGAAGTGTAGTGCCGTCAGTGACGATCAGGTCCTGACCTATATAATTGAGCATCTCGGGGAATTCCGAGGGAGAGAGCACAATGTTCTGCTCCTGATTCAATACGATATCGCCTCCTTCATAATCCTTTACGATGCGGGGATTCACGTGCTTGCCAGACATATCGGGGGCAGTGTCGAGGTGGGCGATAAAACCTACTACAGGCACTCCGGCACACTCATCGCAGTTGGCGGCCAGTGTGGCCATCAGATAGCCGTTGGCGTCAAGTGTGATATCCTCAAGACCCATCGCTTCGAGTTCTCCTTTAAGGTAGACGGCAAATTCCATCTGACCCGGGGTGGAGGGGGTCATGTTTGTAAGATCATCGCTCTGTGTGTCAAACTTCACAAAGCGAATAAAACGGTCGGTTAATGTCATGATATTATTCCGGTTTTTTTATTTTTTGTCAAAGTTAATAATTTTTACGCTCACTTTGATTA
>CAMWSV010000018.1 GCA_947177015.1 uncultured Porphyromonadaceae bacterium | reverse complement strand
GCACCCATAGTTCAATGGATAGAATAATGGATTCCGGTTCCATCGATTGGGGTTCGACTCCCCATGGGTGTACAATAAGAAAACGCCGTCTTGAAAGTTTTATTTCAGGACGGCGTTTTTTTTATATCGTGCTAATTAGGGTTGAGCGAGGATAAGGGCGGAGTAGGGAGCCACGGTCATTTCGCCGCCTAAAGTGGCGCCTAAATCGGCATCGGGAGAAATCTTGCCGTCGATGGCGACGATCTTCCAGTCCCCCTTGGGCACCTTGATGCTCTGAGCCTTGTCGGCACCATTGAATACCACCTTGATCTCCTTCCAGGGATCGCCGTTGGCGTGGTTCTTGAGTGAATAGGAGATGAGGTTAGGTTGTTTTTTTGAATCAATCTTATCGAATACGAGATTCTTGGCGATATCCTTGGCAGACGTCATTCGGAAAGCGGGGTGAGCCTTACGCAGAGCGATCAGGCCGCGGTAATAATCGTAGAGATCGTGATTCTTTGCCTTCAGACTCCAATCGATAGCATTGATTGAGTCGGGGCTCTGATAAGAATTATGTACACCTTTCTTATCGCGGAAGATTTCCTCGCCGGCAAACATGAAGGGGGTACCCTGCGAAGTGAAGATGATGGTCTGCGCGAGTTTGGCGGCAGCCTGGCGGATGGAATCAGACTCCTCCGGCATAGACTTACGCAACTTATCGGTGAGGCACATATCATCGTGGCAAGAGATGTAGTTTACGATCATCTCCGGCGACTTAGCGTAAGGGAACTTGGAGTTGTTGCCCTTTCTGTAATCGACTTGCGGATGATCCGTAGCGGCTACGATACCGATCTTGACGGTCTCCTCCACACCGGGTTTGCCGGTGGCGAATCCGCGGTCGGCGGCGTTAGTGTAGTGACCCTTGATGGCATCGCGGATATCATCGGAGAAAACGGCGATATCCGTCATGCTGCTCACATTCTCCTTCAGTGCGCGCTGATTGACGGGGAGGGGAGAATCGCCGGCGGTCCAACCCTCGCCGTAAACGAAGATCGAGGGATTGATTTTCTTGAGTTCGGCAGCCACCTCATTCATTGTCTCAGTGTCATGGATAGCCATGAGGTCGAAGCGGAAGCCGTCGATGTGATATTCATCAGCCCAATACTTCACGGAGTTGATGATGTAATCGCGCATCTGTTGGCGATCTGAAGCGGTTTCGTTGCCGCAACCGGAGGCATCGGAATATCTGCCGTCGTCCCAATGACGATGATAATAGCCCGGGGCGGTGAGTTCGAAGTTTGAGCCGTCGTTTTCCGCGGTATGGTTATACACCACGTCCATGATCACGCCGATTCCGGCATCGTGGAGAGCCTTCACCATCTGCTTCATCTCGTTGATACGGGTAGCGGGATTATTGGCGTTGGTGGAATATGAGCCTTCGGGGGCATTATAGTTCTGCGGGTCATAGCCCCAGTTGTATTGGTTAAACTGCGGGTTTGCCTCATCGACGGAATTGTAATCGTAAGAAGGGAGGATATGCACGTGAGTCACACCCAACTCCTTAAGGTGGTCGATTCCGGTGGCGAGCCCTTCCGGTGAGGTGGTGAAGGGTTCGGTGAGTGCGAGGAATTTACCCTTATTTGCGATTCCCGAAGAGGGGTGCTGAGAGAAATCGCGGTGATGCATTTCATAGATGATCACGTCGGAGAAGTTATCTACCGCAGGACCTTTATCGGCGCTCCAGCCTTCGGGATCGGTAGCATTGAGGTCGATGATAGCGGCGCGCTTACCGTTGACACCTACAGCCTTTGCCCATACGCCGGGTGTCTCGGCGAGCCATTTGCCGTCGTGCATGATCTTGAAGGTGTAGAATTTGCCGTAGAGTTTTTCCGGCGAAGAAGCCGACCATGTGCCGGTGGCGGGATCGAAATCCATCTTGATGTTTTCAACGGGGATTCCGCCATGACCGTTATCGTAGATGAGCACCACTGCCTGCTGAGCCTTGGGGCTCCAGAGGCGGAAATGCGTACCGGACTCGTTGACGGATAGTTCGAGGTCATCGCCGTTATATGTAGGATACTCCACGAACTGTGCGTCATATAGCGACTGAGCAGACGCAACGGCCGGTATAGCGGCGGCGGCAGAAAGCATAGCGAAAGCCATAGCCGAAGTCAGAAAAAATTTCTTCATTATAAGATTAATAGAGTGATTAATTTGGGTTCGGTTTAAATCAGTAAAATCTATTACAACTGAAATCAGTAAAATCTATTTACAAAAGTAAGAAAAAAATCTCATAACTAAAGTGAAAAAAGAATAATAAATAAAAAATCTTTGATGTGAATTATTGGGATAAAACAGAAATGAAGAGGTGTAAATTTTGTGGAATGGGAAAAAATGATTAAATTTGCATACTTTTTGAGAAAAGGCTTGTCGGCGAAGCCGGAAGAGTTTCGCGGCTAAGGTCAGTAAAATGGCTGAAGAATGCTTTTTGATAAAGGTGAAATAAAATTAATATTAACAACTCCGTGCGGGCGAGTCCCGGCGGAATAAAATCTTCCAAAACCATGCATCTTTCAACAGAAGAAAAGAAAGAAATTTTTGCAAAGTACGGTCAGGGCGCTAACGACACCGGTAGCCCCGAGAGCCAGATCGCATTGTTCTCAATCCGTATCAAGCACCTCACCGAGCACCTTAAAAACAATCACAAGGACTATGCTACTGCACGTGCATTGAAGGCACTCGTAGGTCAGCGTCGTAGTCTTCTTGACTATCTGATCCGTAAGGACATCAATCGCTATCGTGCTATCATCGCCCAGAAGGAACTCGGTATCCGTAAGTAAGCGGCTGCTTAATTGCAGATATTGCTTTTAAGAGGGCAATTTAAAAGAAAATAGGATTCATATTGCGGAGCGTATCATTTTTGATACGCTCCGTTTTTTATTGGGGGGAAGGATGGCTGCGAGACTTCGGGCTTGCGCCCTCAGCACGGATGGCAAGCCTTGGGGGCTTGCCGGAGGGGGGAAGAGGGGCTTGCCGGAGGGGAGATAGGGGGCATGCCGGAGGGGAGATAAGTGGAGTTTGGCGAGGTGGCTGGTGGAAATATTGGGAAAATATGGGAAATATGGGGGGATATTGGAATTTATTTACATTCCGGAGCGAAAATTAGGTAAAAAATTAGTAATTTTACTTTTGAATGGAAAAAAGCGGTAAATCTATAGGTGTGAAGCGTCTGCACGTTGCTCTGCGGAGGGTGCCTCATTGGCTCCTGAGTGTGGTGTGTCTGGGTGTGATCTTGTGGCTGACACTGAGTCCGGATCCTCTGGGCGATACTGATATGGAGTGGTTTGAAGGTGCAGATAAGGTGGTGCACGGACTGATGTTTTTCGGTCTGACGCTATGTATGCTTGTCGATGCCAAAAGATGGCGCGACTGGCGACGCATGAAATTGCCGCTGGTGGGGGGTATCACCATCGTGGGGCTGCTGATAGGTATGGGAATCGAATTCGTGCAACCGCTCTGCGGCAGAAGTTTTGAATTCCGGGATATGGGGGCGGATGCCTTCGGGGCGGTAGTAGCCGGTGCGTTATGGGTCCTCATGGACGGCGCACTCACTGAAGAGGATAAGATTGAGGGTAAACAAAATTAGGGGTGAAAAAGAGTAGGGGAGAGATTAGAAAAGTAGGGGAGAGATTAGAAAAAAGGAGGGAAAAAATAAGGAATATAGGGAGGAATAAGGATACCGGGAATAAAGAGGGAAATATGGAGAGATTAAGGATATAAAAGGGAAGATAAACGGATAAACCGCGAAAGGAATGGAGGAAAATAAGAATCCTAAAGAAGATATAAAGACCACACCCTCGGGCGTAGTCAACGACCCGGCGGATGATAAAGCGCCTAAAAAGGAAGCGGCATCTTCGGCGGGTGGTGAATCGGATACTGCCGCCCCCGAGGGTGATAAATCCGATGCGCCGGAACAGAAGAATAGTACTAAAGGTAGTGGTGGTGGTCGTCGCCGGAGATTGCCGCGTGCAATATCTATCCCACTGAAGGTGCTGATGTGGATAGTGATAGCGGTGCTGCTTATCCCTGTAGCATTGTATATACCGCCGGTGCAGACATTTGTGAAAAACATAGCCTGCAAGATGATTAAATCCTCAACCGGAATGGATGTGGAGATCGACCGGTTCCGACTGAAATTTCCGCTCGATGTGAGTCTGCAGGGTGTGAAGGTTATCGAAGCCACCGGCGACACGATGGTGATGGCGAAAGAGGTGGTGGCGGACGTGGCACTGCTGCCGTTGCTGAAACTTGACGTCGACGTGCGGCAACTCAGCCTTCACGACGGCTACTACCGCATGGTATCGCCCGACTCCTCCATGATAATGAAGATCCGCGCCGGACTGCTTGACGTGGAGCCCGGAGCGAAGGTGGAAATAAAACAGAGTAATATCCTGCTGCGCAAGGCCCGGCTCGTAGACGGCGATGTGTCGCTCTACATGAATGTGTGGAAACAGGAGTCAACCCCTCCCGACACGACCACGACTCCCTTCTATATAAGTCTGGATGAACTGCAGGCTGAGCGATTGAGGTTTGCGATGTCGATGCTGCCTACTATAGATACATTAGTGCTTAATGCCGACAAGCTGCAGTTGCGCAAAGGGATAATCAACCTGCGCACCAACGATATCACCGCCGATCTGCTCAGCATCGGCGGTGGAGATGCGCGTTATATCGCTCCTACGCCCGAATATGTGGCGGCTCATCCTGTGCCGGTTGATTCTACGGCGGTGCCCTCCGCGCCGATGACTATTAAAGCCGATTCAATAGCCATAGATAAATTCGCCGCCCTGTATGCGATAAAAGGTGCTAAGCCATTGCCCGGTTTTGATGCCAACTATATTCAGGTCAAAGATGTGGGCATAGGGCTGAGAGGATTCTATAATCAGCAGGCCAACCTGCGACTCCCCATAACTCGCCTCACCGCCACCGAACGCAGCGGACTGCACCTCACAAGCGGTTCGGGCCTGGTAGCGCTCAACGAGGCAGGGATAGATATAGACGCACTGCAGGCAGCCACTCCATACTCCCGGATCGGTGTCACCGCCGGACTCCCATTCGCACTGATGGAACTGCAGCCCTCCGCTCCGGTGAATGTGAACATCTCCGGAATGATAGGTATCAAAGATGCAGTCACATTCATGCCCGATATGGCGCAATACGTGAAGCCTGTGCTCGGCAGGACACTCAACGTGAATGTGGATGCCAAGGGACAGTTAGACAACGTAAACATCTCCCAACTCGACCTTGCGATGCCCGGTATTTTCTCGCTCCGCGCCGACGGCACAGCACGCAACGTACTCGACATGAATAAACTGGTGGCAGACGTAAACTTCAATGGCGAGTTGATGAGTCCTGCCACGATAGAGGAATTTGTGCCGGATATGCCATTCCATATCCCGACACTCACGCTGCGAGGTCGCGCCGGAGTGGACGGTGCGAATTATGATGCCGACTTCTCACTGCTCACCTCCGAGGGTGATATCGTGGGTGGAGGCAATGTAGGCTTGAACAGCGAAAGATACTATGCCGACATCAACGTGAGAAATCTTAATGTGGCGCACTTCATGCCCGATCTGGGGATAGGTCACGTCTCAGCCACCCTGGAAGCCGACGGCGCGGGATTCAATCCTGTAAATCCCGGCGCTCATACGGACGTGAAACTCAATGTGGCAGGTATCGACTATGGCGGCAAACATCTGCGCGACATCACTCTGCACGCTCTTCTTGCCTCGCATAACTTTACGATAGACCTTGACTCGCCCAATGAAGATGCCAACGTGAGCGGCCATATCAGCGGCAGCGTGGCTAAGGATGAGTATTGCGGCGAGGGATATATCAAGATATATAATGCCGACCTTCAGGCATTCGGGCTCAGCGAAGATACAAACTACGGCTCAGCCGATCTGCGGTTTGACGTAACGGCACGTCCGGCACGCTGGCTCTATGACGTAAATATAGATGCCGACGAGATAGACTGGCATCTTCCTACAGATGATCTCCTGCTGCCCGAAGGATTGCAACTTCAGTTCATAGCCGACGCATCGAACGTGATGGCTCATCTGGATGCCAAAGGTGCGGAGGTAGACTTCTACTCACCTCAGGGACTGGAGAGTGTGGTGGATGGTTTCACCAAGGCAATGGACGTAGTGATGCGCCAGATAAAGGAGCAGAATGTAGACTTCGAGGAGATGCATGCCAATATGCCGCAGTTTAACCTTGAAGGGAAACTTAGCGGGCGAGGTATACTGAACGAAGTGTTACGCTCATCGGGAATGGCGATAGATACGGTGGCATTCACCCTCGGCAACGACTCCCTTATCAGAGGCGGCATACTTGCCGAACGCATAAACACGGGCAGCATGGTATTGGACACGCTTACACTCGGTCTGCTCGAACGCGGTAAACTTATCGACTATAAACTCGCGCTGGGGAATCGTGGCAACGGACCCCTTGCGGAATTTGCAAAAGTTAATCTTAACGGATATGTAGGTCAGAATCGTCTATCGGCATATCTGACCCAGAAAAACCAGATAGATAAGCAAGGCTACCGCTTCGGTTTCACGGCTGCGGTGGCGGATAGTGTGGTGAGTCTACACTTCACTCCTCTCAAAGCCACGATAGCCTATCTGCCATGGCAATTCAATGATGATAACCATATCGACTACTCCCTCGCCGACGGCAGAATAGACGCCAACCTCATGGCGAGCAGCAACGAGAGCAGTATCCTTATGATGACCGAAGCAGCCCCCGACGGCGGCGCGGATAATCTTCACGTAAATCTGAAGAATATACATATTCAGGACTTCCTTCAGATGTCGCTTCTGGCGCCCCCGGTGCAGGGAGATGTCGATGCCGATATACGCCTGCAGTATGATGGCAAGAGTCTCAACGGCTCGGGCGATCTGAGCCTGCGCCAACTTGTATATGACAAGATGATGGTGGGGGATTTCGATATCGGACTGAATGCGGGTGTAAACTTCCAGGGTAAGACCGAAGCGGAAGCCGCCCTGAAAGTGAACGGCAAGCCGGCGCTCTCGCTCTCCACAATACTCGAACAGCAGAACGGATCTCTGGAGCCGACTACTGTCGACCTCAACCTGACGGAATTCCCCCTCAGTGTGGCGAATGCCTTCCTTGGTCCGGATGTGGCGAAATTAGGGGGAACACTCAATGGCAAACTGAATATGAGCGGCAGCATGAGTCAGCCGCTGCTTAACGGCGATATCGAATGTGACGCCGTGGATGTGTTCATTCCCATGATAGGAAGTTCGCTAAAGATAGATAATTCACCTATCATGGTGGTGGACAATCTGCTAACCTTCAATAAATTCAACATTTTCGGAGCCAATAACAACCCGTTGCAGATTAATGGTAATGTAGATGCCCGTAAACTCAGCGACATCCGCTTCGACCTTGATGCCAACGCCGAGAACTTCGCTCTTATAAACAATACGGCAAAAGCCAACAGCGACCTTTACGGCAAACTCTTCCTGAACCTTACGGCAGGCGTGAAGGGTCCGATGAGCCATTTCGATGTAAGTGCCAACGTGAATGTGCTCGGCACCTCGGACTTCACATATCAGGTGCCCCTCACCACTGCGACGCAACTGAGCAACACTACGGCGCAGGATGTGGTGAAATTTGTGAATTTCGCCGATACCACGACTGTAGCCACCGATTCGCTTGCGAGTGTCATGGCGATGCGTATCCGCGCCGCAGCCACCATATCTTCCGGCACAGTGGTGAATGTAGTGATCCCCAACAGTGCATCGGGCGGCGGAAAGGTGCAGTTGAGTCCGTCGGGTACTCTCAACTTCTTCCAGAACTTCATGGGCGACATGACGCTCAATGGCGAACTGATGCTCGGCAACGGCTATGCCAAGTATAAGGTGCCCGTGATAGGGGAGAAGAACTTCGTGTTCAATCCGCAGAGTTACGTGCAGTTTAACGGGGATATAATGAATCCGATACTCAACATCGATGCCACAGAGAATATGAGGGCATCAGTGGTGAATTCAAGCGGCAACAGCAATATGGTCAACTTCCTCATCGGTCTGAGCGTGACCAACACGCTGTCGAATCCGAAGGTAGTGTTTGACCTCTCTACGGATGATGACATCACACTGAAGAACGAACTGGAATCAATGACTCCGGACCAGCGGTCGACGCAGGCCATGAACCTTCTCGTGACCGGCAGATACCAGGGTGCCGGCTTGAAGACAATGCAGGGGAATGTGGGTGAGAATATGCTCTACAGTCTTGTAGAATCCTCGCTCAACTCATTGGCATCGAAATATGTGAAGGGTGTGGATCTCTCGTTCGGAATCGACCAGTATGATACTTCCAAAAACGGGCAGGAGGGTTCAGCTACATCTTACTCATACCAACTTTCGAAATCACTCTTCAGTAATAAATTTAAGATAGTGGTGGGTGGTAACTACTCCACAGATGCCAGTGCCGATGAGAATCTCGCTCAGAACCTGATATCAGACATCAGTTTTGAATACATGCTGAAGCAGACCAACTCACTCTCGATGCTGGTGCGTCTCTTCCGCCACGTAGGATTTGAGAATGTGCTTGAAGGTGAGGTGACGGAGACCGGTGTAGGCTTTACGATGCGCCGCCGCATCTCAGATCTGCGCAGGCTCTTCAAGGTAAGATGGGGCAAGCGCAAGAATCCGGCAATGAACGTTATCGACACTGACAGCGTGCCGGCAGAGAATACAGATTCCACACAGAGATTGACCATGAATAAAAACTGAGATCGGTCATGAATAAAAGAAGATATTTAGTAAACGATATATTTAACCTCAGAGATGTATTGCGCGGACTGCGGAAAGGGTGCGGTGTGTGGTTGCTCACATCGGTGGGGATGCTGATAGCCGGGGCATCGATGCTGAGTTCATGCTCCATGACGAAGCGGCTTACGGAAGGCGAAACCCTCTATCGCGGAGTGAAGAAATTCGATATAAATCCGCCGGCAGGGGAGAAATTGCCTGAAGAAATGGTGGCAGACATGAAGGCGGCAATCGATGTGGCTCCTAACGGACCGATGCCTTTTATGTCGCCGTATATGACGCAGCCATTTCCGGTGGGTCTATGGATATATAACGCGATGAATGACTCCACCAAAGGGTTGAAGGGGTGGATATACCGTCATTTCGCACGCACTCCGGTGCTGATTTCCGACGTGCGTCCGGAACTCCGCACCACCATGATAAAGAGTATACTCGACAATAACGGCTACTTCGGCTCCACCACAAGTTACGATATTCTCTACGATAAGAAAGATCCCAAGAAGGCAAAGATCGTATACACTGCCAATGTGGGAGAGCCGTATCGCATAGACACGATCCAATATCTGGGAGGAAAGGGGAAGTTGGAGAGTTTTATCGACTCCATAGCCCGCCAAAGCAAATATCTGCAGCCGGGCGCCATCTATTGTGTTGATTCGCTGGCATCGGAGAGGATACGCATCGCCAACAGACTGCGCAATCGCGGATATTATTATTTCCGTCCCGAGTTTATTGAATTTGAGGCGGATTCACTTATAAATCCTCAGCATATCGCCCTGCGCTTCACTCTGGCGGCGAATATGCCCAAGTTGGCACGAGTGGCATACCGCACGGGTAAGATCACCACTACATTGCTGAGGAGATCGAAGCGTCATCCCGGAGTGCCCGATACCATAGACACGCGTAAGGGCGACCTGATCGTGATGAAGCCTCAGCGGATACGTCCGGGCATGATTCCGAGTTGCATCACCTTCCGCGAAGGAAAACTTTTCTCGGTGAGGGATATGGATCGCACCCAGAGCCGGTTGGCACGACTCGGTATCTTCGGAAATATCCAGATCCAGCCGGTGCCTGCCGACACATCGGGCTTAGACAATGAGATAGATGTGTATATCACGGCTCAATATGATAGCCCGATGGAGGCATCGATCGAGGTGAACGCTACTTCAAAATCAAATTCATATATCGGGCCGGGCGTGATATTGGGTCTTACCAATCATAATATTTTCGGTGGGGCAGAGAAACTGAGTGTGCAACTCACCGGAAGTTATGAATGGCAGACGGGCAAAGGGCATAACCGCAGCCTTTTCAATAGTTATGAATTCGGACTGAAGGGGTCGTTGGCGTTCCCGCGTCTGCTGGCACCCAAATTTATCCGGCGCACCAACAGCGATCTGAACTGGACTACGATAACTCTTGGCGCCGACCTGCTGAATCGTCCGCACTTCTTCAAGATGGCGGAGTTCAATACCAGCATCAGTTATGAGTGGCATCCTACGAGGAACGTGCTAAACCAACTCACACTCTTCAAACTCTCGTATACGAAACTGATGCACACCACCCATGAATTCGACTCCATCATGGCGCAGAATCCGGCGGTGGCATTGAGTTTTCAGAGTCAATTTATACCGCAACTCAGTTATACGTATACACTGGATAAATTCCTGGAACGCGATAAAATCAATGGAATTAATTTTACAGCCACGTTTACAGAGGCGGGAAATCTGTTTGCCGGAATATATCGGCTCTGCGGAGTGAAAGGTGAGAAGCGATTGTTTGGAACACCATTCTCTCAATTCGTGAAGGGCACGGCGCAACTTGTCTATAGCCGCCGCCTGATACGGGGCACGGACCATTGGCTCGTGTCGCGCGTCATGATAGGTGCCGAACATGCTTACGGTAATTCCCGCGAGGTGCCATACGCCGAGCAGTTCTATATCGGGGGTGCGAACTCTATCAGGGCTTTTACGGTGAGGTCGATCGGTCCCGGCAGTTATCGTGCGCCTCAGGATCTCGAAAACGGTTATTTCGACCAGACGGGTACGTTTAAACTGGAACTTAATTCGGAATATCGCTTCCCGATCGTGAGTGTTCTGCATGGAGCCGTGTTTGTGGATGCGGGCAATATATGGCTGTTGAAAAACGACCCTCTGCGTCCGGGTGGTCTGCTGCAGGCGAAGACGTTCCTCAGGGACATCGCATTAGGCACAGGCGCGGGATTGCGTGTAGATATCGGAATGTTGGTGCTCCGCGGAGATTTGGGCTACGGACTGCATACTCCCTACAGTAACGGAACGGGGCACTATTTCAACGTGCCCTTCAAGAAAGCGTTTGCATTCCACCTGGCAATCGGTTATCCCTTCTAATAAATAATTCGGATATGGGGATGAATAGCCGGAAACGTTGGGGCATAATAATATTGGGATGCGTAATCGGGGCGGCATTAGGTGTGGCACCGTTGTTGGATTCTTTGGGATGTATACGCTCATCTTCGGGAGGAGACATATCCGATATTATGAATGATACATCGGGCGTTGATCTATTGCCGGGGGGTGGCACCATCCTTGTTGATTCAGTAAGGTCAGAATCCGGCGCAGACGATTCTTTGAAAAATTCAGGGCACGAATCGGGAGATGCTGACGGGAAATCAGGATATAGACATATCAGACGGGCAGAGCGCTCGGCGGCGCATCGTGAGAGTGACTCTCTCCGCGATTCCCGGCGCAAAACGAAGACGCAAGGGGGGCGGAGCCGTACTAAATCCGCAAAACGGAATAAGCGGACTTCTGCTCCACAAGGTAAACCCCGCAGCCTGCGCGATGAAAATCTGAATTGATGAGGGAGTCAGTTATCAACGGAGAGAAAGATTCCGAGATGGGATTGATGATAAAAAGTGTTTGCGATGAGGAGTAAACTTTTTTTGCTATGTAGATGTTATATAAGTGAAAAGAGAAAAAAAGACTCCCACGGCGCGAAGCAGTGTTGTAGTCAAAATAAGCGATAAAAAAAGCCTTGTTCCGAAAAGGAACATGGCTTTTTGTGTATCATTATCTTGCCGGAAGCGGGGTGATCAGCGGTTGGCACGTTTGCGTTCGAGTTCGTCGAGGATGATTTTACGCAGGCGGATATGATTGGGAGTCACCTCAACGTATTCATCTTCCTTGATGTATTCGAGTGCCTCTTCGAGAGAGAATACAACCGGGGGGACTATCTTGGCTTTATCATCTGCACCGGATGCGCGCATATTAGTAAGTTTTTTAGACTTGGTGACGTTGACAACGATGTCATTGTCTTTAGCGTTTTCACCCACCACCTGGCCTGCATAGACCTCTTCCTGCGGGAAGATAAAGAATCTGCCGCGGTCCTGGAGTTTATCGATAGCGTAGGCGTATGCCGTGCCTGCTTCCATGGCGATAAGGCTGCCGTTGGTGCGTCGTTCTATATCACCTTTCCAGGGTTGATATTCGAGGAATCTGTGAGCCATGATAGCCTCGCCGGCAGTAGCGGTGAGCACGTTGTTGCGCAATCCGATGATGCCTCGCGAGGGGATAGTGAATTCGATATTGATGCGGTCGTTCTGAGTTTCCATACTGAGGATGTCGCCCTTACGGCGAGTCACCATATCGATTACGCGTGAAGAGTATTCTTCGGGCACATTGATAGTGAGGGCTTCTATCGGTTCGCATTTCACGCCATCGATTTCCTTTAGTATCACCTGCGGCTGCCCTACCTGCAGTTCGTATCCCTCGCGGCGCATTGTCTCTATGAGGATTGACAAGTGAAGCACACCGCGGCCGTAAACTATCCACTTATCATCATTCTCGCCACGCTCAACTCGTAATGCGAGGTTGCGGTCGAGTTCCTTTTCGAGACGTTCGGCGATATGGCGCGAAGTCACAAACTTACCATCCTTACCGAAGAAGGGTGAATCGTTGATGGTGAAGGTCATCGACATGGTGGGTTCGTCGATGGCTATTCTGGGGAGGGGTTCGGGATTTTCGATTGTAGAGATGGTGTCGCCGATTTCGAAATTGTCGAGTCCTACGATAGCGCAGATGTCGCCTGAAGAAACTTCCTGCACCTTCTTGCGGCCCATTCCTTCGAATGTATGGAGTTCCTTGATACGCTGTTTCGTGACGCTGCCATCCTTCTTGCAGAGCGAAACGTCCATGCCTTCGCGGAGAGTGCCGCGGTGAACGCGTCCTACGGCGATACGACCTACGTAGTTGCTGAAGTCAAGGCTGGTGATGAGCATCTGCGGATCACCCTCGATCTGAGTCGGGGCGGGAATATTCTCGATGATTGCGTCGAGGAGAGGAGTGATATTGTCGGAAGGTTGCTTCCAGTCGGGAGCCATCCAGTTCTGTTTTGCCGAGCCGTAGATGGTGGGGAAGTCGAGTTGGTCTTCAGTGGCGTTGAGATTAAACATCAGATCGAACACCATCTCGTTGACCTCATCGGGTCTACAGTTGGGTTTATCCACCTTATTGATCACCACGAGCGGCTTGAGCCCCATCTGAATGGCCTTCTGGAGCACGAAGCGTGTCTGCGGCATTGGACCTTCAAAAGCGTCAACGAGGAGGATACAGCCGTCTGCCATATTGAGCACACGCTCTACCTCGCCGCCGAAGTCGGCGTGTCCAGGGGTGTCGATAATGTTGATTTTAGTCCCTTTATAGTTGATTGAAACGTTTTTGGAGAGGATTGTTATACCGCGTTCGCGCTCAAGGTCGTTGTTATCGAGGATTAGTTCGCCGGCGTTCTGATTGTCGCGGAAGAGGTGTCCGGCGAGGAGCATTTTGTCTACGAGAGTGGTTTTGCCATGGTCGACGTGAGCGATAATGGCGATGTTTCTAAGATCTTGCATGTAAAAACTTTGCCTAAATTTAGCGAATTGCTCTAAAGATAAGTGTACCGTATTGAAACACTTATTGACTTTCGAATAAAACACTTACTGATTTTCAAGTTGCAAAATTAATAAAAAAAACTCAAACACGATAATAAAAGAGGTATTTAGTTGATGGATTCATGATTAAGTTTTGAGTTGCATTTTTTTTGAGAATGATAAAGTTGAGAGGTAGATCATTACGTTGAGAGGTAGTTGATTAAATAAAGAAAGCACCACACCCGGGCTGATGGCCGGAGTGTGGTGCCTTGTAATTATGGGATATGGAGTGGAATCAGAGGATTATCTTGCGGGTGGCGCCATTGGCAGAGATTAGGTAGATACCCTTGGCAGGGAGGGTAAAGGCTCCGCAGTGGCTGATAATGACAGCGCTTCCGTCGATAGCGTAGATGCTATAGGGTGCGGCATCATCGGCAGGAATTACCGTGTAGCCGTCGATAGCGAAGTCGATAGCGGAGGCTGAGTCAGTGATTCCTTCAACGCCTGAGATTTCGAGATCTTCGAGACGGAAGAAGGTTTCGTTGGACTTGAGTCCCTTTACGGAATCCTTGACGGGATATACGTAAGCCACATATTCCTGATCCTGCTTGAGGGAATGGACTGCGGCGGCATTGCCGTTATAGTCGATCACGGCGTCAGCCACGGGAGTGTCAACATAGCCTTCGGAGAAGATGATGTTGAGGTCGTCGATATAGAGGAAGAGGTCAGTGACGCTGAAGTTGTAAACGATACGGAATCCGTAGGTGCCGGCAGGCATATCCACCTTGATGATCTCACCCTTATTATCGGGATCTGCAATCGTCTTCACGAGCGCGGGCTTGCCCCCCTTATCGAGCGAGAAGATTAAGATTTCAGAGCCATTATCGGAGTATCTTCTGCAAGCCCAGAATGAGATTTCAGAGATTGCATTGTCATAGATACCAGACTGAATGGATGATCCGGGAGTATTGAGGGAATAAGAGGGAGCGGCGTTACCGACCTTGCGGTTTTCAAACTTACCGTTGGCATTCCAGCCTGCGGGGAGTTCGGAATCGGCGAAATCGCAGAGTTGCTCAGAGAGTTTTTTGCCCGGGAGACGGTTGGCGACTACGAGTTCGTATTCATCAGCACCCTCGATGGCATCCCATTCGGCGATGATATGACCTTCGGTAGCGGCAGAAAGACGCACATTGGTGACCGCCTTATTGAAATCAGTTCCGTCAACTGTAGAAGCAAACACGGGAGTGATGGTAGCCGAGGCGTTGAGATCGTTGGTGGCGTAGAGCATGATGCCGCAGTTCATATTTGCGGGGAGATCGCTCAGCAGGGCGCGGCAGATGCCGTTTTCATTCTCCACATCGGTGAGTTTTACGAAGTAGTAGCCGGGAACGAATGCCGAATAAGGGAGTATCGAGCCATCGAAGAGGTTGCCGTTGAATACGGATACGTAGTAATCATCGGCGTTCTCAACTGCTGCCCATTCGAGTTCGAGCGAATTGGCGGAGGCTGCGACAACTTTAACTACGGGAGTGCCGATCACAGCCTCGGGGAGAATCTGCGAATCAGTGGTGGCTGCGAAAGAGACTGTACCGTCGAAGTTCTGGTGGATCTGGCGGATCTCATATCCGAGGTCGTCGCCCTTCCAGTCTTTGAAGGCGGGAGTCACACCCTTGGTAAATTCGCAGATGCCGGATGCGCCGGGGAAGGGATCGCCGTTGCGCGAGGGTTCGGTCTTATTATTGTCGGCTTCCACTACGTCTATGCGTTGGTGAGATGCATCATTGTTGGGTTTATTATCATCCCATACTCCGAGGTTGAAGTCAATGTGCCATACGAGGAGTCCATGCCCTTTGAGATATTGGTCGAGGTATGAATTGCCGCGGGCTTCAAAGAGATAATATTCCTGCGGATTGGAGAGCGATTGAACCTGATATGCAAACGGACGCGCCTCGTGGGGGAGGAGGAGATAATTACCGGTGCCTGAGAGTTTGGCGGGCTTCATCCATTCGAGCGAGTATTGCTCGTAGGAAGAGAATACCGGCGGTGTATGCTCGTCATTGTTATAGTATCCGGCATCCATGCTTGAGAAGCAACCCGGGGTGAAGCAGTTGGAGGGACGGCCATTGTTGGCAGTATCGTAGAAGTCGGGGAGGCCGAGTACGTGTGTGAACTCATGGCAGAATGTACCTATGCCTGCCAGTTTGCGTCCCGAACCGAGTTCGGAAGATGTGCAATAACGGTTGACTGCCACACCATCCACTTCTACGGGTGCGCCGAGGGCGGCAGTGAGAGTGAAGGCGTGGGGCCAGATATTTGCTCCCTGAGTGCCGCCGGTGGTGGCGGATACACCTGCGAAGAAGAGATAGACAAAGTCTACGAGGCCGTCATTGTCTGAATCATATTGGGAGAAATCGATTTCATCTTTGAGAGCCAGGACAGCCTCCTCTACCATACGTCCGGGAGAATACACCGGTATCGGCTTCCCCTTATCATCGAGCACGGGGGAGCCATCGGGACCTACCTGGAAATCATCGGGGTTGGTAGATACGTAGTCAACTTCGTTCTTGGACAGAGTCACGGGACCTGCCACGTCGAAAATGGGATTGAACTGTCCGCCAGAAACGCGCCGGAAATAATCGTTGACGGAACCGGTGGCACCCTGGAAGTTGAAGTCCTTACCGTTAAGCATCTGGTTGATAAGTGTCTTAGAATCACCCCAAGATGTGGAGAACTTGACATCGTTGAAGTTTACGAGGATCACGAGGATGCGGTAGTCACCTTCAGTCTTGACTTCACGCAGGTCATGACCATCGGTATTGTCGAATTTGGAGTTTCCGAGTTTGGGGAGTCTCATCTGCGGACGCTTGGCAGTCTCGCCGGGGAGGATGTTGAGATCCGAGGCTCCCATGCCGCGGAAGCAGAAGAAATCGCCTTGACGCACCGTGGGGCGCGCAGGCTCAGCCGATGCCGGGAGGGCGGCTGCCACTCCGAGAGATACGGCTGCGAGATATTTGAAAAATCGTTGCATGGAGTTATATGGTGTTATTAGTTTTCTAAATTGCAGTTTTATTATTTAAATCTCTTTAGGATTGCAGAATATAAAATCTGAGGAGAAGAGATTGGATAAAGCATAAAAATGATTCACAAATATAGGTAATTTAACGCTATGTTCAAAAAAATATTGGGTGTAAGATAGGAGATTTATTATTTTTTAAGTAAATTCGCGAAAATCATGCGCCCTGTGTGCAGAAAAGAGTCTTCACGGCGGGTGTGCATAAAGATAGAAAATGAGTAGACCGACAGTTAGTTTTGAACTCGCGGGGGGGAATGATTATACGCTGCGTTGCGGCAGGGGGGAGTTGATAGACTTCGAGCGTCCGAAAGTGATGGGCATCATCAATGTGACTCCGGACTCGTTTTATTCCGGGAGTCGAGTTGCCGGAGAAGAACCGGGGAGACGTTGCGAGGAGATGCTGCGAGATGGCGTGGATATGATCGATGTGGGAGGATATTCCTCCCGTCCGGGTTGTGAAGATGTGTCGCCCGATGAGGAGTGGCGTCGTCTGCGCGAAGGGTTGAGTTTGATTCGCGAGGTAGCCGGAGATGAGGTTATCATTTCAGTGGATACGTTTCGCAGTGATGTGGCGCGGAGATGCGTTGAGGAGTTCGGCGTGAATATAATCAACGATATCAGCGGAGGAATGGAGGATGAAGAGATGTTCGGCACAGTGGCTCAACTCGGAGTGGCATACGTATTGATGCATTTACGCGGCACTGTACGGACTATGGCTCAATATACGGATTATGAGGATGTGACGGCGGAGGTGATCGGCGATCTTGCCTTCAAGTTGGCGCGTCTGCGGCAATTGGGGGTGGCTGATGTGATAGTAGACCCCGGGTTCGGATTCTCGAAGACTATTGAAGGGAATTTCGAACTGATGAAGAATCTACCGGAATTTCAGCGGCTGGGATGCCCGGTGCTGGCGGGTATTTCGCGTAAGAGTATGATCTGGAAAAGTCTGGGTATAACTCCGGAGGATAGTCTGAACGGCACGACGGCACTGAATATGGCATCTCTGCTCGGGGGGGCGGATATACTGAGGGTGCATGATGTGAAAGCCGCCGTGGAGACGGTGGAACTATTCATGAAGATTAGGGGGACGGGGGTATGATAATCCGTAAATCCGGAAAATTTTAAATCGGGATTGCAGATAAATTGCAGATAATTGAAATCTTAAATCGGGATTGCAGATTATCAAAGAGAATTGTTAAGGATATTGCGTCTGATTATAAAAAATAAAAACAAACTCACTTGCAAACGAAATAAAGATGCTGAATTTTGGAATCAAGGATGTGATTGACATTCTGCTGGTGGCGACGTTGCTTTATTACATCTACCGGCTGATGAAGAAATCCGGATCGCTGAGTCTATTCTACGGAGTGCTGTTTTTCACCGTGGTATGGGTAATAGCGGCAGAGATACTCAGTATGCGTCTTACGGGCACGATTCTCGATAAGTTCATGAGTATCGGTCTGATAGTATTGGTAATTCTTTTTCAAGATCAGATAAAGCGATTTCTGATAGATTTGGGTTCGCAGCGTCAGTGGCATCGTCTGAAGCGCTGGCTGCGCCATGGGAGTGGTGATGACAGCGACTCGGGACATCATGCCGAGATAATGGCGGTGGTGTATGCGTGCATGGCTATGTCGAAGTCGAAGACAGGTGCGCTCATAGTGTTTCAGCGCAAGATGCCGCTTACTGATTATGAGAAGACGGGCGATATAATTCAGGCTGATATCAATACTCGGCTGATTGAGAATATCTTCTTTAAGAACTCTCCGCTGCATGACGGGGCTATGATCATCGCGGGAGATAAGATTACGTCTGTGGGGTGTATTCTTCCTGTGAGTCACGATATGAATATTCCGAAGAGCCTTGGTCTGCGCCACCGCGCCGCGTTGGGTATGAGTCAGGTCACAGACGCGGTGTGCGTCATAGTGAGTGAGGAGACGGGGAATATCTCGGTGGCGATAGATGGCGAGATCCGGGTGAAGGTATCGGCAATAGATCTTGAGAATATACTTTCTACAACTCATGTGGGGTAATATCCCTGCAGAGCAGGGATTCTAATGCATATTTATAGAATTTATAAAATTTATAAATTGCATTAGATAAAATTCTCTCCGGCTTCCGCCGGAGCCCTATAAAAAAGAAAAAGTATTGACGGAGGGGATTATTTTGCGATATATTTTATAGGCTTTATATATCTATGGCTTTCAGATATTTATTTTGCTATATTGATAGATATTAGGCTTGTTGATATATTTTCTTTAGGCTTTTTGATAT